>NZ_JAIXHU010000020.1:0-57919 GCF_025671395.1 Paraclostridium sp. AKS73
CCGATGGTACTTGGTGGGAAGCTGCCTGGGAGAGTAGGACGTAGCCGCGTAATCTTTTTTATTTTACGTGGATTTAAGTGGTGGTTGATATTTAGTTTGCGCTTGCGTCATAAAGCTGAGAAGATGCTTTAAATGACCACTTCGCTGCAAACTAAATATCAACCACTTTTTTGTTGTGTAAAATATAAAAGGATTGCGCTTATACGAGAGTGGATTAAATGATAAGAGAAAATACTTTGAATGACCTCGGTGTTGCAAACTAAACCTTAATAACTTTTTGATGTGTAAAATAAATAAGAATTACGCTCGTACGGTATGATATAAAGAGATAAGAGAATATACTTTTAAGTTTATGTTTCACGTTAAACGAGATACATTTTACTTTTAATAGTTTAATATTTAAAATAATTGCACATAAAGCCTTACATTAATTGCATATAAATTATTAAAATGATATGAGGTAGGTGCTTAGATATGAAGGTATATGATAGTAATAATATAAGAAGTATAGCTATATTAGGCCATAGTGGATGTGGAAAAACAAATTTAATTGAAGCAATGGCATATACTTCTAAAACTACAAATAAAATGCCTAAACTAACAGATAAGATAAGTATGACATATAGTATGAATTTAGTTCCTATAGAATATAGAGATTACAAATTAAATTTACTAGATACTCCTGGATATTCTGATTTTACAGGAGATGTTATATCAGCTATAAGTGCTAGTGATGCTGCTGTTATTGTTATAGATGCTACTACTAGCATTCAGGTTGGAACAGAAAAAGCACTAGAACTTGCAGGAGAATCTATACCTAAACTTATATTTATAAATAAAATTGATAATGACAAATCCAGATATAAAGATTTAATTGAACAACTAAGAGATAAGTATAGCAATAAAATAGTTCCTATGTATATGCCTATATATAGTGGGGATGAATTTATTAAGCTACATAATATATTTGAAAGTAATTCAGATTTATGCCATGAATTTAAAACGCAAGTGGAAGGAACAAGAGAAGGATTATTAGAATTAATAGCTGAAACTGATGATGAGTTATTAGAAAAATATTTTAGTGGAGAAGATTTAGCAGAAGAAGATATTAAGAGAGGCATAACTATAGGTATTCAAAATGGAGATATAATACCAGTAATATGTGGGTCTACAATAAATAATGTAGGTACAGAGGAGATATTAGGCATTATATCTAGCTATATTCAACCTAAGTGCATAGATGAAAATGATGAGTTAAAAGGAAGCATATTTAAGACTATAGTAGATCCTTTTATAGGAAAAATGTCATATGTTAAAATTTTAAAAGGAAACATAAAAAAAGATGTAGAAGTATATAATGTAAATAAGTCCATAAAAGAAAAAATTTATAATATATATACTATGAGCAATAATGAGTTATCTGAAATGAAATCTGCTAATGCAGGGGATATAGTTGTTATGACTAAGGTAAATTCCTTGCAAACAGGAGATGTTATATCTATAAATAAAAATGATAAAATAGATGAACAGTTTAATTTCCCTAAGCCTCAAATATATTTTGCATTACAAGCTAAAAATAAAGGTGATGAAGATAAGATTAGCGCTGTTTTAAGCAAAATATCAGAAGAAGATCCTACAATTACATGGAGTAGGAATGTAGAAACTAAACAAGTTTTAATAGGTGGCCAAGGCGAGCTTCATATAAATATAGTTAAGAATAAAATGAAAGAAAAATTTGGATTAGATGTAGATTTAACAGATTTAAAAGTTGCTTATAGAGAAACTATAAAAGGAAAAGCAGATGTTCAAGGTAAGCATAAAAAACAATCTGGAGGACATGGACAGTATGGAGATGTTAAAATCAGGTTCGAGTATTCTAAAAGTGATTTTGAATTTGAAGAAGATATATTTGGAGGATCTGTTCCTAAACAATATATACCTGCAGTTGAGAAGGGAATAAGAGAATCTATGTCAAAAGGAATACTAGCTGGATATCCAGTTACTAATATAAAGGCAACGCTTTATGACGGATCTTATCATGATGTAGATTCTTCAGAAATGGCTTTCAAATTAGCAGCTAATATAGCTTTTAAAAAGGGAGTAGAGCAAGCAGTACCCGTTCTCTTAGAACCTATAATGAAATTAACGATAGTAGTTCCAGATGAATATATGGGAGATGTTATGGGTGATATAAATAAAAAACGAGGAAGAATATTAGGTATGGAACCTACTAATAATGGGAAACAAGTTATTTATGCAAATGCTCCACAGGCAGAAACATTTAAGTATGCTATAGATTTAAAAGCTATGACACAAGGTAGAGGTTATTTTGAAATGGAACTTGATAAATATGAAGAAGTTCCAGCACAAATCGCACAAAAAATAATATCTAACTCTGATAGTAATTAATCTAAAAATTTAATTAAAAAGAAATCCTAGGAATATAATTCCTAGGATTTCTT
This sequence comes from Paraclostridium sp. AKS73, assembly GCF_025671395.1. Classification (NCBI taxonomy): domain Bacteria; kingdom Bacillati; phylum Bacillota; class Clostridia; order Peptostreptococcales; family Peptostreptococcaceae; genus Paraclostridium; species Paraclostridium sp. AKS73. The sequence goes on from NZ_JAIXHU010000020.1 coordinate 2,463, forward strand.
TATTTATTGAAACAATAAAAACTATTAGGGCATATAGTATATATATATCTAATATTAAAATTGAGGAGGGACTATATTGTACTTTGACAAATTTTCGAAGGTAGCTCAAAAAGCGATAGATATATCTATAGAATATGCAAAAGAGTTTGGTCATAGAGTAGTTGGTACAGAACATTTATTGATTGGTTTAATTAAAGAGAAAGAAGGTACAGCTTCTAAGGTTTTATTAAAATTAGGGATGGATGAAAATATAATATGTGAAAAAATTATAGATATATATGGAATAGGAATTAATGATAGTACAGATGATATTTTTTTAAGTCCTAGAAGCAAAGATGTATTAGATAACTCAGCTATATTTGCAGAACAGTTTGATAGTATTCTTATAGATACTGAACATATCTTGTTAGCAATTTTACAAGAAACAGATAGTTTAGCAGTGAAAATTCTAAGTATGAATAATATAACTGAGCAAGTCATAATTAAATCTTTAATAGAGGTATCTAGACCAGAAACAAGTATAATACTTTTTAGAGATGAAAGTAAGATGGAAGAACCTAAGAAAGAAAAGGAAAAATTAAATATTCCTACACTTGAAAAATATGCAGTTAATCTAAATGAATATGCAAAGAATGCTAAACTAGACCCACTAATTGGTAGGGAAGATGAAATGCAAAGAATTATTCAAATTTTAAGTAGGAGGACTAAAAATAATCCTATATTAATTGGTGATCCTGGAGTAGGAAAGACTGCTATAGTAGAAGGGTTAGCAATTAATATAGAAAGCAACAAAGTACCTAGTTCACTTCAAGGAAAGCTTATATACAGTTTAGATATAGGAGGAATGCTTGCAGGTGCTAAGTATAGAGGTGAGTTTGAAGAAAGAATAAAGAAAGTAATAGAAGAAGTTGTCAAATCTGATGACATTATATTATTTATAGATGAGATGCATACTATAGTAGGAGCAGGAGCAACAGGAGAAAATTCTATGGATGCATCTAATATACTAAAGCCAGTATTATCAAGAGGAGATATACAAGTTATAGGGGCCACAACTATAGATGAATATAGAAAGAGTATAGAAAAGGATACTGGACTAGAACGAAGATTACAACCAATTTTAATTGAAGAGCCAACTAAAGAGGAATCAATCAAAATTTTAAAAGGATTAAAAGAAAAATACGAAAATTTCCATGGCGTAAAAATAACAGAAGAAGCAATAAAAGCAGCAGTTGATTTATCAAGTCGATATATTGTAGATAGATATCTACCAGATAAGGCAGTTGATATAATTGATGAGTCTGCTTCTAGAATCAGAATGAAGAATTTAAAATTAAAAAATAATAAACCTACAGTTAATAGTGAAATAGTTACAGAGGTAATAGGTTTATGGACTGGAATACCTATAAGTAAAATAGTTAAATCTGAAGGAGATAAATTACTAAACTTAGAATCTATACTTCATCAAAGAGTTATTGGGCAAGAGGAGGCTGTAAATGCTGTATCAAAAGCAGTTAGAAGATCTAGAGCAGGATTAAAAGATCCCAAAAGACCAATAGGATCATTCTTATTCTTAGGGCCTACAGGTGTTGGGAAAACAGAATTATGCAAAGCATTAGCAGAAGCTCATTTTGGAAATGAAAATCAAATTATTAGGATAGACATGTCAGAATATATGGAAAAACATTCAGTTTCAAAGTTAATAGGATCTCCTCCTGGATATATAGGTCATGATGATGGAGGTCAATTGACCGAATCTGTAAGAAGACATCCATACACTTTAGTTTTATTTGATGAAATAGAGAAAGCACATGAAGATGTGTTTAATATATTACTTCAAGTATTAGATGAAGGAAGACTAACAGACTCTAAAGGAAGAACTGTAGATTTTAAGAATACACTAATAATTATGACATCTAACATAGGTGCAAAAAGTATAAACAAACAACAAATAATAGGTTTTTCAGCCTATGAAAATAAAAATGTAATTGATGAAAATTATAAGGCTATGAAAGAAAAAATTTTATCAGAAGTTAAGAATAGATTTAAGCCAGAATTTATAAATAGGATTGATGATATAGTGGTTTTCCATAAGTTAAATATAGATAATTTACATGAGATTTCTAAAATAATGCTTAGTAATTTAATAAGCAGATTAAATCAACTCAATATTAGTTTAGAAATTTCCGATGATGTTTTAAACCTTATATCAAAATATGGAATAGATTTAGAATATGGAGCTAGACCTTTAAAAAGAGCTATTCAAAAAGAAATAGAAGATGTATTAGCAGATATGATATTGAGTGGAGATATAAAAAAAGGAGCTAATATAATAGCTAACGTTGTTGAAGAAAAAGTTATATTTGAAAATAAATGATTAAAAATATAAAAAACTTAGTTTAAATATTGATTCTTTTATTGGAAATTACATTTAATTCAAAATAAAGGATAAATGTAATTTCCGAGCTATGTATTTTATTAAACTAAGTGAATTTTTTTATATATTATAAATTTAACATATTAATAGATATATATGATAAAATTAATAATATATAAAAAATTACATAAGGGTGAGTTTATAAATGGCTAAAATAAAAACTAAATATGTGTGTCAAGAATGTGGATATGAGAATAGCAAATGGCTAGGAAAATGTCCAGAATGTAGCAAATGGAATACATTTGTCGAAGAAATAGAAGAAAAAACTTCCAAATCAAATAAAGAGGTTTTTGTTATAGATAAATCATCATCTAGACCTTTAAATATAAACTCTATAGAAACTATAAAAGAGCAAAGATTTTCAACTTGTATAAACGAGTTAGATAGGGTTTTAGGTGGAGGAGTAGTTAAAGGATCATTAGTTTTAGTCGGAGGGGATCCAGGTATTGGTAAGTCAACATTACTTATACAAGTTTCAAGTAACGTTGCTAATAGCGGTAAAAAAGTTTTATACATATCAGGAGAGGAATCTGCATCTCAAATAAAAATGAGGGCTCAAAGATTAGGAATAAAGTCCGATAATTTATATATATTTGCTGAAAATAATTTAAGTATAATAGAAGCTCATTTAGAAAGTGTAAATCCAGATTTAATTATATTAGACTCAATACAAACTGTTTTTAGTCCTGAAATTACATCTGCTCCAGGTACTGTAAGCCAGATAAAGGAAGGTACTTCGAGATTTATGAAAATTTCTAAAAAATGGGTATATCAACCTTTGTAGTTGGACATGTAACTAAAGAAGGTGCACTAGCAGGTCCGAAGGTGTTAGAGCATATGGTAGATACTGTATTATATTTTGAAGGAGAACGATTCAATACGTATAGATTGATAAGAGCTGTAAAAAATAGATTTGGGTCTACAAATGAATTAGGTGTATTTGAGATGAGAGAAGTAGGTTTAGTTGAACTAGAAAATCCATCTAAAATACTTATAGCTGAAAAACCTAAAGATGTAGCAGGATCTATAATTATATCTACGGTAGAAGGTACCAGACCAATGCTTTTAGAGTTACAAGCATTAGCATCACCTACTAGTTTTGGTATTCCTAAAAGGACAGCTACAGGGGTAGATTACAATAGAGTATCGTTACTTATGGCTGTGCTTGAAAAGAGAGTTGGTATGCAAATACAAAATCAGGATATATATATAAATGTTGTTGGAGGAATAAAAATTAATGAGCCGTCTATAGATCTCGGCATAGTTATGGCAATAGCTTCTAGTTTTAGAAATATACCTATAGATGGAAATGTAGCAATTACAGGAGAAGTTGGATTAACAGGAGAAGTAAGAGCGGTGAGTTTTATAGAAAAGAGAATCGCAGAATGTAAGAAGTTAGGTTTCACTAAAATCGTTATTCCAAAGAGCAATTATGAGGCAGTTAAAGGTGTAAAAGGGATAGAGATATGTCCAGTGGATAGTGTAAGACAAGCTATAAATATGGTATTAGGAGGAAATAGATAAAATGGATGATTTTTTAGTGGAAAAAAAGCAATTAGAACGCTAAAAATGATATCTCCTGGTACAGACCTTAGATTGGGAATAGACCATGTTTTAAAGGCTAAAACAGGAGGACTTATTGTAATTGCCGATAGCGATGAGGTTATGAGCATTGTTGATGGAGGATTTGCTATAAATGCAGAATATTCTCCAGCATACTTATATGAGCTAGCTAAAATGGATGGAGCTATAGTTTTAAGTTCAGATATAAAGAAGATACTCTTTGCAAATGCTCAACTTATACCAGATTACTCAATTGAAACATCTGAAACTGGAACAAGACACAGAACTGCTGAAAGGGTTGCAAAACAAACTGGAGGAATTGTAATAGCTATATCTCAAAGAAGAAATGTTATAACTGTATATCAAGGGGATAAGAAATATGTAGTAGAAGATATATCAAAGATATTTACTAAGGCCAATCAAGCATTACAAACTTTAGAGAAATATAAGTCTGTTTTAGACCAAGCTATAATAAGTTTAAATGCACTAGAATTTAAAGACTTCGTAACTTTGTATGATGTTGTACTCGTAGTTCAAAAGATAGAAATGGTTATGAGAGTGACAAATATAATTGAAAAGTATATAGTAGAATTAGGTGTGGAAGGTACACTTTTGAGTATGCAGGTTGAGGAACTAATGGGAACAACTAAAATAGATCAAAGCCAAATACTAAAAGATTATAAAAGAAATGATATGAATTTAGCTGAATTTAAGAAAAAAATTATATCATTATCATCAGAAGAGTTACTTGATTTAGCAAATATAGCAAAAATGTTAGGATATACAGGTTTTTCAGAAAGTATGGATATGCCTATTAGACCAAGAGGATATAGAATATTAAATAAAATACATAGATTGCCTAGTGCTATAATTGAGAATTTAGTTAATTATTTTGAAGATTTTCAGGATATACTATGTGCAACAATTGAAGATTTAGATGATGTTGAGGGAATAGGTGAAATAAGAGCAAAATATATAAAAAATGGACTTATAAAAATGCAAGAATTATCACTTATAGATAGACATATATAATATATTATGTCAAATTTGAAACAATATTGTGCTTGAATATAGTTAATAGTTTGATTATAATAAGAAAATATTAAGGAAAAAATATAGGGGGTGAAAATTTGGTATCTAAGATAATAAGAGCGATACTTACATTAGTAGGATTCGTGTTAGGTATGACAACGTATATATCATTAGTTCAAAAATTTCCTCAAATTTCGTTAGGATCAGAGCTATATGTATTTATAATTTCTATAGTTATTGGAGTAGTAATAGGTTTTGTATTCTTTATAATAGCTCCTTGGATTATGAACAAATCTAAGAAAATAGCAAAAGCTATGGATAGAGAAATTTCTAAATATCCTCAAACAGATATAATATTAGGAACAATAGGATTAATAGTTGGTTTTGTTATAGCTTATCTTGTAAGTCAATTAATATTGATGTTAAAGATACCTGTAATAGGAAGCTTACTATCTTTATTTACATATGTATTTTTAGGTTATTTAGGTAGTAGAATAGCACTAAAGAGTAAGGATGATATTTTTAACTTAAACAAGTTAACTAGGTTATCTGTAAATAAGGACAAGAACTCTAAAAAAGAAGAAAAAAGTATACCACCTAAAGTTTTAGACACTAGTGTTATTATAGACGGTAGAATTGCTGAAATATGCCAAACTGGGTTTATAGAAGGTAAACTTGTAATTCCTACTTTCGTTCTAGATGAATTAAGACATATAGCAGACTCTTCAGATGACTTAAAAAGAGTTAGAGGGAGAAGAGGATTAGATATACTTAACATAATTCAAAAAGAATTAAATATTGAAGTTGAAATAAGCAACAGAGATTTTGATGATATAGCAGAAGTTGATGCAAAATTATTAAAGTTGGCTGAAACACTTGGGGGTAAAGTTGTTACAAATGACTACAACTTAAACAAGGTAGCTCAAGTTCAAGGTGTTGAAGTTCTTAATATAAATGAATTAGCTAATGCAATTAAGCCAGTAGCGATACCTGGTGAACATATGATAGTTCAAGTTGTTAAAGAAGGTAAGGAATCTAATCAGGGTATAGCCTATTTAGATGATGGTACTATGATTGTAGTAGATGGTGGAAAGAAACATATGGGAGAAACTATAAGTGTTTTAGTTACATCGGTATTACAAACACCAGCAGGAAGAATGATATTTGGAAAACCTAAAGTTGATTAGTTAAAAGTCTTCAGGATAAAAGTTCTGAAGGCTTTTTTTGATAAAGTGTATTGAATTTTCTAGTTTATTAAAATTTAATTATTACTATGGTAAAATATATTTAAGTTATTTATTCGTATATTGTAAGAGGTGAGTTTATGAATGGTGTTGTAATAGTAGCAGCAGGAACTGGAAGTAGGATGAAGAAAGATATAAATAAGCAATTTATAAAGCTAAATAATAAAGAAATTGTAGCACACACTATAGACAAATTCTATAATAATGAAAATATAGATGATATAGTTGTTGTTATAAGAAAAGATGAAGAAGAATACTTTAATAAAAATATTAAAGAGAAATATGGATTTACAAATATAAAAGTAGCACATGGAGGAAATGAAAGACAAGATTCTGTGTTCAATGGAATAAAAATGTTAAAAAAAGAATGTGATGTAGTACTAATACATGATGGTGCTAGACCTTTTGTGACAGATGATATAATAAAAAGATCTATAGATGAAGCTAATGAGTATAATGCTATAGTTGTTGGAGTTAAGGTAAAAGATACGATAAAAGTAGTAAGTGATAATGGAAATATTGTAGACACTCCAAATAGAAGTTATTTATGGGCGGTACAAACTCCTCAGGTTTTTAAATATGATATTATAACAAAAGCATACGAAGATGCATGTAATAACAATTACTATGGAACTGATGATGCAATGTTAGTAGAAAGAATAGGTTATAATGTTAAATGATAGAAGGGTCATATAATAATATAAAAATAACTACACAAGAAGACTTGGAATTTGGAGAGCAAATTCTAAAAAATATATAATTTCGGAGGATAAAAAATGAGAGTAGGAATGGGATATGATGTTCATAAGCTAGTTGAAAATAGAAAGTTAATACTAGGTGGAGTTGAAATAGAGCACCAAAAAGGATTATTGGGGCACTCAGATGCAGATGTTTTACTTCATGCAATAATGGACTCTATACTAGGCGCATTAGCACTTGGGGATATAGGTAAACACTTCCCTGATACAGATGAAAAGTATAAAGGTGCAGACAGCATGAAATTATTAGAGCATGTATATAATTTAATAAAAGAAAAAGGATATGCTATTGGAAACTTAGATGCGACAATTATAGCACAAGCCCCTAAAATGGCTCCACACATACAAAAAATGAGAGAAAATATAGCAAGAGTTTTAAATACAGATATAAACAATGTAAATGTTAAAGCAACAACAGAAGAAGGATTAGGTTTCACAGGGAACAAAGAAGGAATTTCATCGCAAAGTATTTGTTTATTAATTAACATTGACAATTAGAAATAAATTCTATAAAATTATTATAAATAATGTATCAAAAAGTTCGCCAAGAACATAATAGTAGGTATAACAAAAGCTTACTAAAATGCAATTAGATACGTTGACAAGGTATATTAATTACTATAAAATAGAATCAATTATTTATAATTAAAAAGCTAAGAAGAGAAATAGTAAAAGATAGTATTTTTTACAGAGAGGAAACACTTGGTGAAAGTTTCTAAAAATTATTCTTTGAACCAGTCTCAGAGCTTAAGAATGGTAAAAAGTTCTTACGGGAAGGACCGTTACATCCTATAAAGAGAATTGATAAAATTACTTATCAATTAACTAGAGTGGTACCGCGGAAATATAACCTTTCGTCTCTATATTGAGATGAAGGGTTTTTTTGATTATAAAAAATTCAATAGGAGGAAGAAAATATGAAAATGTCAAGAATGTTTATGCCTACTTTAAGAGAGGTTCCAGCAGATGCAGAGATAACTAGTCATCAGTTAATGATGAGAGCTGGTATGATAAAGAAAATGTCATCAGGGGTATACAATCAATTACCTATGGGAATAAGAGTTTTTAAAAAAATAGAAAATATAATAAGAGAAGAATTAAATAAAAAGGGATGTCAAGAAATATTATGTTCTGCATTAATTCCAGCTGAATTATGGCAAGAGTCTGGAAGATGGGATGTAATGGGAGCAGAAATGTTTAGATTAAAAGATAGAAATACTAGAGATTACTGCTTAGGACCTACTCATGAAGAAGTTTTCACAGATATAATAAGACAAGAGATTACTTCATATAAACAATTACCTTTAAACTTATATCAAATTCAAACTAAATATAGAGATGAAAGAAGACCAAGATTCGGAGTAATGAGAACTAAGTCTTTCACTATGAAAGATGCATATAGCTTTGATACTGACGAAGCTGGATTAGATAAATCATATCAAGATATGTATGATGCATATACAGAAATATTTAGAAGATGTGGATTAGAAAATAGTCCAGTTCAAGCTGATTCAGGAGCTATAGGAGGATCGACTTCAGCGGAGTTTATGGTTAAATCTCCAGTAGGTGAAGATGAAATAGTATTCTGTACTGGTTGTGATTATGCAGCAAACATAGAAAAAGCTAACTCAGTAGATGATTTAAAAGCTAAAGAAGAAATGAGAGAATTAGAACCAGTTCATACTCCAGGAGTAACTACTATAGAACAATTGTGTGAGTTCTTTAATACAACAGCAGATACATTTGCTAAAACATTAATATATGAAGCAGATGGAAAGACAGTTGTTGTTTTAGTAAGAGGAGATAGAGACGTTAATGAAGTTAAAGTTGCTAACGCTATAGGTGAAGTTATAGAATTTGATTTAGCAAGAGAGGAAGTAGTAAAAGAATTAACTAATGCTGAAGTTGGATTTGCTGGACCAATAGGAATGAAAGCAGATTATGTATTTATAGATAAAGAAGTAGCAGAGCAAAGTAACATAGGGGTTGGTGGAAATACAACTGATTACCATATAAGAAATGCTAACTTTAGTAGAGATTTTGATGGTGTAGTTGGAGATTTCAGAAATGTACAAGAAGGAGATAAATGTACATGTTGTGGAGCGCCACTTGAAATAGCTAGAGGAGTTGAAGTTGGTCATATATTCAAATTAGGTACAAAATACTCAGAAACTATGGGAGCTAAATTTATAGATAAAGATGGTAAGAGTAAACCAATAGTTATGGGATGTTATGGGATAGGTGTTGAAAGAACTGCAGCAGCAGTTATAGAACAACATAATGATGACAATGGCATAGTATGGCCTTTAGCAATAGCTCCATATCATGTAGTTGTAGTTCCTGTAAATATTAAGAAAGCTGAGCATATGGAAGCAGCTGAGAAGATATACAATGAATTAACAGCTATGGGAGTAGAAGCATTATTAGATGATAGAGATGAAAGAGTAGGGGTAAAATTCAAAGACTCTGAATTAATAGGTATACCTATGAGAATTACAGTAGGTAAAGATATAACTGATGGAAAAGTTGAGTTTAAATTAAGAGACGAAGCAGAAAAAGAGTTAATATCTTTAGACGAAATAAATGATAAAATAAAAGCTGAATTTGCTAAACATGAAGTTAAGTTAGGATAGTTTAAATTAAAATAGTATATATAATCCACGAAGTTATTAACATTTTGAATAAAATGTGGATATATATACTATTTAATTTTGTATAAAAATACAATTATCCACAGGTGGAAAATTTAAAAAATAGGGTAACTATAGTAATAGTAATATAAAGTTTTTATTATAAATACTGATTAAGTTTGGTATTATAATAGATATTAAGATTATTTTAGGAGGTAAAATTATGAATGTAAGAGTAAGATTTGCTCCAAGTCCAACAGGATTTGTTCATATAGGTAGTTTAAGAACTGCATTATACAATTATCTATTTGCAAAAAGAATGGGTGGAGAATACATATTAAGAGTTGAAGATACTGATAGAACTAGAATTGTTGATGGTGCAATAGAAAATATGTTAGAAGCAATGTCATGGGCAGGAGTTAACCATACAGAAGGAGTTATGTTAGATGAAAATAAAAATGTAACTCAAGTTGGCCCATACGGACCATATATACAATCTGAAAGATTAGACATATATAAAGGTTATATACAAGAATTATTAGATAGTGGAAAAGCATACTATTGTTTCTGTTCAAAAGAAAGATTAGATGAAGTTAGAGAACAACAAAAAGAAGCTGGAGAAACTCCAAAGTATGATGGCCATTGTAGAAATTTATCAAAAGAAGAAGTAGAAGCTAAATTAGCAGCTGGTGAAGAACATGTAATAAGATTAAAATTACCTGAAAATCATGTTATAAAGTTTACTGATCTAGTAAGAGGAGAAACTGAATTTAACACTGATGAATTAGATGATCAAGTACTTATAAAAACTGATGGATTCCCAACATACCATTTCGCAGTTGTTGTAGATGACCATATGATGAAAATAACACATGTTATAAGAGGAGAAGAATGGATATCATCTACTCCAAAGCATGTATATTTATATGAAGCATTTGGTTGGGAAGCTCCTACATTTGTGCATCTTCCAAATATACTTAATAAAGAAAAGAAAAAATTAAGTAAAAGACATGGAGATGTTGCTGTAGAAGACTTCAAGAGAAAAGGATACTTACCAGAAGGATTAGTAAACTATGTTGCTTTAGTTGGTTGGTCTCCAGAAGATAATCAAGAATTATTTACTATGAAAGAATTAGAAGAACACTTCTCTGTTGAAAGAGTTTCTAAGAGTGGAGGAGTATTTGATACAGATAAATTAAATTGGGTTAACCAACATTATATAAAAGATGCTTCAGATGAATATATAACTGATTTAGCAATACCTTTCTTAATAGAAGCTGGATACATAACAGAAGAAGATGCTAAAAATAGATATGAATTTGTAAAAGCTATGGTTTCTGTTGTTAAAGAAAAATTACAATATGTAAAAGAAGTAACAGATCACGTAAATATATTCTTTGGAGACAAAGTAGAGTTAGAAACAGAAGAATGTCAAGAATTCTTAAAATTAGAGCATATGCCAACATTAATAAATGCATTAGAGGAAAAAATTAATGCTGCAGACGAAATAAGTGAAGAGTTATTTAAGGCGATGTTTAAAGAAATACAAAAAGAACATGCAATAAAAGGTAAAAATTTATTCATGGGAACTAGAATAGTATTAACTGGACAAATGCATGGTCCAGATTTACCAAAAGCAGCTGCTGTTATAGGTAAACAAACATGTTTAAATAGAATAAAATATGTAAAAGAGAATTTATTATAGTAAAAATTATAGTAAAAAATCTCACCTTTTATTAGGTGAGATTTTTTTATGTAGTTTTTTGAAGAAAGATTACAACCTAAAAATAAAGGGATTTTGCACAGTTAAACTAAATATATTTTAAATAGTTTATTATTAAAACAATGTATATTTTTAGGAGGATTGTATGAGTATAGATATTAACGAAATAAAGGAGGAACTAGATCAACTTTGTAAAGACTACATAGACATAGTTAGTAAAATGAAAAATAAGAAAATCATTAATGATGATATATATTTAAATTGTGTATCTAATAAAATAGAATTTTTAGAAAAAAATGATCTAATTAAAACTAAATAGTTTGTTTATAAAAGCCCGAGGGTATAATAGTAGTACTATTAATTCGGGCGAATATAAATTATAATAGATTATATAGTTAGATTTATAAATTAAACAATGGTGAGGTGAATATTATGAAGTTATACAATACGTTAACTAGGACAAAAGAAGAATTTGTACCAATCGAAGAAGGAAAGGTAAAGATGTATGTTTGTGGACCTACAGTTTACAACTTCTTCCATATAGGAAATGCTAGACCCTTTATAATATTTGATACATTTAGAAGATATTTAGAATATAGAGGTTATGATGTAAAATATATTCAAAACTTTACTGATGTAGATGATAAAATAATAAAAAGAAGTAATGAAGAGGGAATAGCTCCGGAGCAAGTTGCTGACAAGTACATAGATGAATATTTTAAAGATGCAGATGGATTAGGAATAAAAAGAGCTACTGTTCATCCAAGAGTTACTGAGAATATCAATGAAATAATAGAATTTATAAAAGAATTAGAAGAAAAAGGATATGCTTATGCAGTAAATGGAGAAGTTTATTTTGATACTCAAAAATTTGAAGGATATGGAAAATTATCTAAACAAAATCAAGAAGACCTAGAAGCAGGAGCAAGAATAGAAGTAAACTCTCAAAAAAGACATCCTATGGATTTCGTATTATGGAAGCCTAGAAAAGAAGGAGAGCCAGGATGGGAAAGTCCATGGAGTGTAGGTAGACCAGGTTGGCATATAGAGTGCTCTGTTATGTCTAAGAGATACTTAGGAGATACTATTGACATACATGCTGGAGGGCAAGATTTAGCATTCCCACACCATGAAAATGAAATAGCTCAAAGTGAAGCTAGAAGTGGAAAGACTTTCTCTAACTACTGGATACACAATGGTTATATAAATATAAATAATGAAAAAATGAGTAAGTCTAAAGGTAACTTCTTTACAGTAAGAGATATAGCAGATAAGTATGATTTAGAAGTTGTAAGATTCTTTATGCTATCAGCTCATTATAGAAATCCAGTAAACTTTAGTGATGAAATGTTATCTCAGTCAAGAGCTGGATTAGAAAGATTATATAATACAAAAGAAAAATTAGAATTTACATTAAGTAATCTAAAAGTAACAGATATAAAAGAAGACGAAAAAAGTTTAAGTGAAGAATTAAATTTATTTAGAGAAAAATTCATAGTTGCTATGGATGATGATATAAACACAGCTGATGCTATAAGTGTTATATTTGAATTAGCTAGATTTATAAACACTAATGTAAATGAAGAGTCATCAATAGAGTTTGCTAAGATGTGCTTAACTGAATTTGAGGAATTAACTAATGTTTTAAATATAGTTAATAAAAACAAGAAGAAGTTTTAGATGCTGATATAGAAAAGTTAATACAAGATAGGGTTGATGCAAAGAAAAATAAAGATTTTGCATTAGCAGATGAAATAAGAAATAAGTTATTAGAAATGGGAATTGTTTTAGAAGATACAAGACAAGGAACTAAATGGAAAAGGGTGTAATAATGGAAAATGTAAACTTAGCTACGGTATCACCACTGGTTCTTGCTTATTTAGGAGATACTGTATATGAATCACATATAAGGGAGTATCTTATAAATAGAAATGTAAATAAGAAAGTTAATGATTTGCATAAGACAGCTATAAAATATGTAAAAGCTAAGGCTCAAGCAAATGTGATTCTTACTATTGAGGAATCATTGACTGAAGAAGAACACAGAATATATAAAAGAGGACGTAATCAAAAGTCTCATACTACACCTAAAAATGCGGATATTATAGACTATAAAAATGCTACTGGATTTGAAGCTTTAATAGGATATCTTCATATGAAAAAAGATTATGAAAGATTGAACTATATAATTCAAAAAGCAATTGAAATAACAGAAGAGAGCATATAATAAAAAAGAGCTATCTCTATGTAGAGATTAGCTCTTTTTTATGCTTATATAAAAATTTATGTTAATCTAAAAAACTCCATTTTTAGACGAAATAATGTATAATAATATAATAAACTATTAAAGGAGGTACACACATGAAAGTTAAAGTAATAGCACACACACCTGAACCAGAAAAAGTGATATCAATGGCAGCAAAATTATGTTATTCATCTGTAGGAGTAGATGAAATAGAACAAAATTTAACTGATGAAAGTGTAGAAAAATTTTTAAATATGTTAATAAATATAGGACATGAATCTCCGTTAGAGCATGTCACATTTACATTTGCTGTAGAAGGGATATCAAGAAGTTGTTCACATCAAATTGTTAGACATCGTATAGCAAGTTTTTCTCAACAAAGTCAAAGATATGTTAAGCTAGATCAATTTGAGTATATAGTTCCTCCTGAAATAGAGAGTATCGAGGAAGCTAAAGAATTATTTATAGATGCTATGAATAAAGATCAAGAAGCTTATGACAAATTAGTGGATATATTATTTGAAAAACATTATAATAATTTAATCAAAAGTGGAAAAAATGAGAAGGAAGCTAAAAGAAATGCAGAAAAGAAAGCAATAGAAGATGCAAGATATGTTTTTCCTAATGCATGTGAAACGAAAATGGTATTTACAATGAATACTAGAAGTTTATATAACTTCTTTAATCATAGATGTTGTGAAAGAGCACAATGGGAAATTAGAGAGTTATCTATAGAAATGTTAAGACAGGTAAGATTAATAGCTCCTATATTATTTAAGAATATAGGGCCAAAGTGTATAAAAGGACCTTGTCCAGAAGGAAAAATGACTTGTGGAAATATTGTTCAAGTAAGAGAAAAGTTTAATAATTTATAGGCGGTGAAGAGTTTGGCAATTATAGAAGGTAGAAATCCAGTTATAGAAGCTATAAAAAACGATAGAGAGATAGATAAAATAATGATAGCGAATGGGGCTAAAGAAGGCTCTATAAAAAAGATAACTGCAATGGCAAAAGAAAAAATATAATAATACAATATGTAGATAGAAATAAATTAGATGAAATAAGTACTAGTCATTCACATCAAGGTGTAATAGCTAATGTTAGTGAATATAAATATTTTGAACTAGATGATCTAATTCAAAATGCAAAAGATAAGGGAGAAGACCCATTTTTTATAATATTAGATGAAATAACAGATCCTCATAATTTAGGATCAATAATAAGAACAGCGGATGCAGTAGGTGCACATGGAGTTATAATTCCAAAGAGAAGATCAGTTCATATAACACCTACAGTTGTAAAGGCATCTGCAGGGGCCGTAGAGTATGTACCGGTTTGCAAGGTAACTAATATAGTTAATACAATAAAAACATTAAAAGATCACGGATTATGGATTGCAGCCGCAGATATGGATGGACAAACATTTTATGAGCAAAACCTAACAGGGCCTATAGGTCTAGTAATAGGAAGTGAAGGGTTTGGTATATCAAGGCTTGTTAAAAAGAATTGTGACTATATAGTAAAAATGCCTATGGTAGGAAATGTTACTTCACTAAATGCATCAGTTGCAGGAAGTATACTTTTATATGAAATATTCAAACAAAGAATAGGCTCTAAATAAGGTAATGAAAAGAAAGTTTAATCATTATCTAATAATTGATGGATATAATATTATAAATGCATGGGAAGAACTTAGACGTATTTCAGTAGAAGATTTAGATGCATCTAGGGAAAAATTAATTGATATAATCATTGAATATGCAGAATTTTCAGGCCAAAAAGCCATTATTGTTTTTGATGCATATAATGTTAAAAGCTCTATGGAAAAAATAGAAAATAGAAAATATATAACAGTGGTTTACACAAAAGAACATCAAACAGCAGATAGTTATATTGAAAAATATATAACATCTTTATCTAAGTATGATGTTGTAAAAGTAGCTACAAATGATTATGCTGAACAGCAAATAGTATTAGGTAAAGGAGCATCTAGAATATCAGCTAGAGAGCTTAAATTAGACATAGAAGACGCCAAAAACAAGATAAGAAGTAAACAAATAGGGTCAGAGCGCAAAATTCAAAGAAATTGGTTAGAAGATAGATTAGATAAAGAAACTTTGTCGAAACTTGAGAACATTCGTAGAAACCGTTGAAATTACTAAGTTTAATAAACTATAATATACCTATGAAATTAAGTAATGGGGGATAGTAAAATGTTAGTAGCTAAAGAAAATAATTTTGGGTTTATAAATAATTCTCAGCAAGATGAATATGAAATAGTATTAAAAGCAAACAAAGGGGACACAATAGCACTTGAGTATATAATTACCAAGTATAAAAACTTGTTAAATCAAAGGCAAAGTCATACTTTTTAGTAGGAGCGGATAAAGAAGACATAATCCAAGAAGGTATGATAGGACTTTACAAAGCTATAAGAGATTTTGACGGTACAAAAACAAACTCTTTTAAGTGTTTCGCAGAGATATGTATAACAAGGCAAATTATAACAGCAATAAAAACAGCAACAAGACAAAAACATATACCACTTAACTCTTATGTATCTTTGAACAAGCCTATATATGATGAAGAATCAGATAGAACTTTATTAGATATAATAGCAACAAGTATAATTACTGATCCAGAAGAATTAATAATAAGCAAAGAGGAACTTAAAAATATAGAATCAAAGATGAATGAAATTTTAAGTAAGTTGGAGCTAGAAGTTTTAGAATTGTACTTAAATGGCAAGTCTTATCAATACATAGCAGATAAATTGGATAGAGATGTTAAGTCTATTGATAATGCGTTACAAAGAGTGAAGAGAAAATTGGAAAAATATCTTGAAAACAGAAATAATTAATAGTAAAATACTTAGCATAAGCTTAATGTAAGCATTAACAAATATACAAAGGGAGGAATTCAAAATGGCTAAAGCTAAATTTGAAAGAAACAAGCCACACGTTAATATAGGAACAATAGGTCACGTTGACCACGGTAAAACTACATTAACTGCAGCTATAACAAAAACATTATACGATAGATATCAATTAGGGGAAGCAGTAGATTTCGCTAATATAGATAAAGCTCCAGAAGAAAGAGAAAGAGGAATCACAATATCAACTGCTCACGTTGAATATGAGACTCCAAACAGACATTACGCTCACGTTGACTGCCCAGGACACGCTGACTACGTTAAGAACATGATAACAGGTGCTGCTCAAATGGACGGTGCTATATTAGTTTGTTCTGCAACTGATGGACCAATGCCTCAAACAAGAGAGCATATATTATTATCAAGACAAGTTGGTGTACCATACATAGTAGTATTCTTAAACAAATGTGATATGGTAGATGATGAAGAATTATTAGAGTTAGTTGAAATGGAAGTTAGAGACTTATTAAATGAGTACGAGTTCCCAGGAGATGACACTCCAATAGTAAGAGGATCTGCTTTAATGGCATTACAAGATTCTTCTTCAGAGTGGGGAGATAAAATAGTTGAATTATTCGAGCAAATAGACGAATATATACCAGCTCCAGAGAGAGATGTAGATAAAGATTTCTTAATGCCAGTAGAAGACGTATTCTCTATAACAGGTAGAGGAACAGTTGCTACAGGTAGAGTTGAAAGAGGAATATTAAAGGTTCAAGATGAAGTTGAATTAGTAGGTTTAGCTGAAGAGCCAAGAAAATTAGTAGTAACAGGAGTAGAAATGTTCAGAAAGTTATTAGACCAAGCACAAGCTGGAGATAACATAGGAGCATTAATAAGAGGTATACAAAGAAATGAAATAGAAAGAGGACAAGTTTTAGCTAAGCCAGGAACTGTTAAGCCTCACACTAAGTTCAATGCAGAAGTATACGTATTAAAGAAAGAAGAAGGTGGAAGACATACTCCATTCTTCGATGGATACAGACCACAATTCTACTTCAGAACAACTGACGTAACAGGAGCTTGTAAGTTACCAGAAGGTGTAGAAATGGTTATGCCTGGAGATAACATCCAAATGACTATAGAGTTAATAAACTCAATAGCAATAGAAGAAGGATTAAGATTCGCAATAAGAGAAGGTGGAAGAACAGTAGCATCAGGTGTTGTTGCTTCTATAATAGAGTAATTCTGTTATTTAAATATAAGTTTGAAAACTAAAAAAAGAGGGGGATATCCTCCTCTTTTTTAACTTGAAACTAACAAAAACATTGACATGCCTACTAATTTGTGATAATTTATATGAGGTGATGATTCAAAAACGATAAATTGAACCTATTATACAGAGTAGGCAATAAAGTTAACAATATATATATTGTATTTACGAGTTGGAGGTGTAGCAGATGAGAGTTAAAGTAACTTTAGCATGTACAGAGTGTAAGCAAAGAAACTACAACACTACTAAAAACAAAAAGAATAACCCAGATAGAATAGAATTACAAAAATATTGTAGATTCTGTAAGAAGCATACTGCTCATAAAGAAACAAAATAGTTTTTATTAAGGATGTGAGTGTGGAATGGCTGCCCAAATAAATGAAAGTCCAAGAACTAAAAAGAAATTTAGTTTCGTTAGATATGTTAAGGAAACTAAAAGTGAATTAAAAAGAGTTACGTGGCCAACAAAGAAAGAGCTTTTAAAAAACACAGGAGTTGTTTTAACTGTTGTTGTTTCGGCTACTATCTTAGTATGGGCTTTAGATAGTGTATTATCTGGTGCACTAAATCTAATACTAAAATAGAAAGGGAGAATCAGAATGTCGGAATTACAAGAGGCTAGATGGTATGTAGTACATACTTATTCAGGTCATGAAAATAAAGTTAAAGCAACAATTGAAAAAGCTGTTAAAACTAGAGGTATGGAAGATTGCATAACTCAAGTGGTTGTCCCTACTGAAGATGTAGTTGAGACTACAAAAACTGGGAAAGAAAAAACTAGACAACGTAAGGTATTTCCAGGGTACGTACTAGTAAAAATGGTTATTACTGATGAATCTTGGTATGTCGTAAGAAATACTAAAGGGGTTACTGGATTTGTAGGACCAGGTTCTAAGCCAGTTCCTTTAAGTGAAGAAGAAGTAATAGCTATGGGCATAGATACAGCTGTTCCTAAATTAGTAAGCGGAGACATAAATTTTGAAATTGGCGAAGTAATAAAGGTTGCTAATGGTCCTTTTGAAGGACAAATAGGAACTATAGAAGAGATAGACCTGGAATCAAAAGAAGTAAAAGTGTGTATAGATGCTTTTGGTAAAAAAACTCTATTTGCAATAGACTACAAAGGCATAGAAAAATATAACTAGAGAATAAATAATCTGAGGAGGTGCGCTCAATGGCTAAAAAAGTTATAGGTCAAATAAAATTACAAATACCTGCAGGGAAAGCTACACCAGCTCCACCAGTTGGACCAGCATTAGGACAACACGGTGTTAACATAATGGGATTCACAAAGGAATTCAATGCTAAAACTGCAGATCAAGCTGGAATGATAATACCAGTTGTTATAACTGTTTATCAAGATAGATCTTTCAGTTTCATAACAAAAACTCCTCCAGCTGCAGTATTATTAAAGAAAGCTGCTGGATTAGATACTGCTTCAGGAGAGCCAAATAAGAAGAAGGTTGCTACTTTATCTTCAGCTAAGGTAAGAGAAATAGCTGAGTTAAAAATGCCTGACTTAAACGCTGCTTCAGTAGAATCTGCTATGAGAATGATAGCTGGTACTGCAAGAAGTATGGGTATCGTTGTTGAAGACTAATTAATATTAGATTAGTTATCTTCGCTTGAAAAAGTGGGAGGTAAAAAACCAATATAACCACAAGGAGGACATGAAAATGGCTAAAAAAGGTAAAAAATACGTAGAAGCTTTAAATAAGATAGATAGAACTAGATTATACGATGCTTCAGAAGCTTTAGCTTTAGTTGCAGAAGTTGCTACTGCTAAGTTTGATGAGACTGTAGAAGCTCATATAAAATTAGGTGTTGACTCAAGACACGCTGACCAACAAGTAAGAGGTGCGGTTGTATTACCACACGGAACTGGTAAAACTAAAAGAGTTTTAGTTTTTGCTAAAGGTGCAAAAGCTGAAGAAGCTACAAATGCTGGTGCTGACTTTGTAGGTGCTGAAGATTTAGTACAAAAAATACAAGGTGAAAACTGGTTTGAATTTGATGTAGTTGTTGCTACTCCAGACATGATGGGTGTAGTAGGTAGATTAGGTAGAGTATTAGGACCTAAAGGTTTAATGCCAAACCCTAAATCAGGAACAGTTACTTTCGATGTAGCTAAGGCTATAGATGAAATAAAAGCTGGTAAAGTTGAATATAGATTAGATAAAACTAACATAATACACGTTCCAGTAGGAAAAGTATCTTTCGGTGGAGAAAAGTTAACTGAAAACTTTGCTGCATTAATGGATGCTATAGTTAAGGCTAAGCCTGCTGCTGCTAAGGGACAATACTTAAAGAGCGTAGCTGTTACTTCAACTATGGGACCAGGAGTTAAAGTTAATCCTGCTAAAATAGCTGAATAATAAAAGCTTGACATTGATAAATAACGATGTTAAAATAATATTCGTTAATAAATAAAAAAGAATAGATTTGCCGTAGACAGTAGGTGCTTTAAGCTTAATATCCTACCGAGGTTTTAGATAAATTTTGATGCTAAAGCTTTTGTATGTCTATATGATTACAAAAGCTTTTATAAGTTGCGGCAGATAAAACCTATCGGATGAAGGAGGTGCTGACCAGATGAGAAAAGCTATAGAAGTAAAATCACATGTTGTTGCTGAAATAGTTGAGAAGTTACAAAACTCTTCTTCTGCTATAGTTGTTGATTACAAAGGATTAACAGTTGAAGAAGTAACTGAATTAAGAAAGAAAATGAGAGAAGCTGGTGTTGAATACAAAGTATATAAAAACACTTTAGTTAGAAAAGCAGCTAAAGAAGTTGGTATAGAACAATTCAATGACGAATTATTAGTAGGAACAAATGCGATAGCATTCGGATACGAAGATCCAGTTGCTCCAGCTAGAATAATAAAAGAATTTATGGATTCTCATCCAAAAATGGAATTAAAAATGGGTGTAGTTGAAGGAGAATTCTACGGTAAAGAAGATATCGTTGCATTCGCTAACATACCATCAAGAGAAGTACTTCTTGCTAAATTACTTGGAAGCTTAAAAGCTCCAGTATCAAACTTTGCATACTTATTAGATGCAATGATCAAGAAGCAAGAAGGTCAAGAAGCTTAATAATAGCTTAAAACTTAAGAATAAGAAAAAAATAACAATTATTAATTGAAAAGAATATAATTCGGAGGTGCTAACAATGACAATAGAACAAATATTAGAAGCTATAGAAAACATGAAAGTTTTAGAATTAAATGAATTAGTTAAAGCTGCAGAAGAGAAATTCGGAGTATCTGCTTCAGCTCCAGTTATGATGGCTGGTGCTGCTGCTGGTGGAGCTGCTGAAGAGAAAACTGAGTTTGATTTAGTATTAACAAGTGCTGGATCTTCAAAAGTTGGAGTTATAAAAGCTGTTAGAGAAATAACTGGATTAGGATTAAAAGAAGCTAAAGAATTAGTTGATAATGCTCCTAAGACATTAAAAGAAGCAGTTTCTAAAGATGAAGCTGAACAAATGAAAGAAAAGTTAGAAGCTGCTGGAGCTTCAGTAGAAGTTAAGTAGTTTTCTTTTAAAGAAGATGTCCTTTAGGGCATCTTTTTTTTTCCTAAAATACAAAAAATAACAGTATATTTTTTAAAAAAGCGAATTAGAGAATGATTTTTGAACATAATAAATAATGCATGTTTTATGTCGAACAAAAAAAGCTAATATTATGCATATACATAAAAGTTATATATTGAAAAAAGCTTGCAATTATGTTAGAATTATTAGATGCGTTAGAATAAACTATGGTTTTATTTTTAATTATTGAGAGGTGAAAAGTGAATGCCACATCCTGTCACGATAGGTAAGAGAACTAGAATGAGCTACTCAAAAATAAAAGAGATAGCTGATGTACCAAATCTTATAGAAATACAATGCGATTCCTATGAGTGGTTTTTAAAAGAAGGTTTAAAAGAAGTGTTTGAAGACATTTCACCTATAGAAGATTATACAGGTAATCTTATATTAGAATTTGTTGATTATTCTTTAGACGAGAAACCGAAGTATGACATAGAAGAATGTAAAGAAAGAGATGCAACATATTGTGCACCTCTAAAAGTTAAAGTAAGACTTATAAATAAAGAAACAGGTGAAATAAAAGAACAAGAAGTATTTATGGGTGACTTCCCTTTAATGACAGAAAAGGGAACTTTCATAATAAACGGAGCAGAAAGAGTTATAGTAAGTCAGTTAGTTAGATCTCCTGGAGTTTACTATGCTCAAGAAATGGATAAGTCAGGTAAAAGACTTATATCATCTACTGTTATACCAAACAGAGGTGCGTGGTTAGAATACGAAACTGATTCTAATGATGTTATATCTGTAAGAGTTGACAGAACAAGAAAACAACCTGTTACAGTCTTATTAAGAGCATTTGGAATAGGTTCAGATGCAGAAATAATAGAGCTATTAGGCGAAGATGAAAGATTAATGGCTACATTAGAAAAAGATAACACAAAAACTGTTGAAGAAGGTCTTATAGAAATATACAAAAAATTAAGACCAGGTGAACCTCCAACAGTAGAAAGTGCATCATCATTATTAAATGCATTATTCTTTGATGCTAAGAGATATGACTTAGCTAAAGTTGGTAGATACAAGTTTAACAAAAAACTTGCATTATGCTATAGAATAATGAACAAAATTTCAGCTAACGATATTATAAATCCAGAAACAGGGGAAGTATTTGTTAAAGCTGAAGAAAAAATATCTTTAGAGGTAGCTGTTGCTATACAAAACTCAGGAATAAATGTTGTTGAGTTATTGACTGAAGATGAAAAAGTTGTAAAAGTTATAGGGAATAACTTTGTAGATATAAAATCACATATAAACTTTGATATAGACGATTTAAGGATAAAAGAAAAAGTTCACTACCCAACTTTAAAAGAAATTTTAGATGAGTATAGTGAAGAAGAAGAGATAAAAGAAGCTATAAAATCTAGAATGAAAGAACTTATACCAAAGCATATATTATTAGATGACATAATTGCTTCTATAAGCTACCAATTTAATATATTCTATGGAATAGGTAATATAGATGATATAGATCATTTAGGAAACAGAAGAATAAGATCAGTTGGTGAATTACTACAAAACCAAGTTAGAATAGGTCTTTCAAGAATGGAAAGAGTTATAAAGGAAAGAATGACGGTTCAAGATATGGAATCTATAACTCCTCAAGCATTAGTAAACATAAGACCTGTTTCAGCTGCAATAAAAGAATTCTTTGGTAGTTCTCAGCTATCACAATTCATGGACCAAACAAACCCATTATCAGAGTTAACTCACAAGAGAAGACTATCAGCACTTGGACCAGGAGGACTTTCAAGAGAAAGAGCTGGATTCGAAGTTCGTGACGTTCACCATTCTCACTACGGAAGAATGTGTCCGATAGAGACTCCAGAGGGACCAAACATCGGTCTTATAAACTCTCTAGGAACATATGCAAAAATAAATGAATTTGGATTTATAGAGTCTCCTTATAGAAAATATGATAAGGACAGCGGAAAAGTTACAGATGAAATACATTACTTAACAGCTGACGAAGAAGATTTATTCATAAGAGCTCAAGCAAATGAACCTTTAGATGATAATGATGCATTCGTAAACAGCAGAGTTGTATGTAGAACTGTAAATGGTGCCATGGAATTAGTTCCTACTGAAAAAGTTGACTACATGGATATATCTCCTAAGCAAGTTGTGTCTATAGCAACAGCTATGATACCATTCTTAGAGAATGATGACGCCAACCGTGCGCTTATGGGATCGAACATGCAACGTCAAGCAGTACCACTAGTAAGAAGAGAAGCACCTATCATAGGTACAGGTGTTGAATATAGAGCTGCTAAAGACTCTGGAGCAGTTGTAGTTGCTAAAAATGCTGGTATAGCAGAAAGAGTAAGTGCAGAAGAGATAATCATAAGAAGAGAAGATGGAAATAAAGATAGATATAAGTTACTTAAGTTTAAGCGTTCAAACCAAGGTACTTGTATAAATCAAACTCCTATAATAAATAAAAATGATAAGATAGAAGCTGGAGATGTTATAGCTGATGGACCATCTACTGAAATGGGAGAAGTAGCTTTAGGAAGAAACTGCTTCATAGCATTCATGACATGGGAAGGTTACAACTATGAGGATGCTATCTTAATAAATGAAAGACTTGTAAAAGAAGATAGACTATCTACTATTCATATAGAAGAATATGAATGTGAAGCTAGAGATACTAAACTAGGACCAGAAGAAATAACTAGAGATATACCTAACGTCGGAGAAAGTGCTATAAAGAACTTAGACGAAAGAGGTGTAATCAGAATAGGTGCAGAAGTTGACTCTGGAGATATATTAGTAGGTAAAGTAACTCCTAAAGGAGAAACAGAACTTACTGCAGAGGAAAGATTACTTCGTGCTATATTCGGAGAAAAAGCTAGAGAAGTTAGAGATACTTCATTAAAAGTACCTCATGGAGAATCTGGTATAATAGTTGACGTAAAAGTGTTCACAAGAGAAAATGGAGATGATTTATCTCCAGGAGTGAATGAATTAGTTAGATGTTATATAGCTAAGAAGAGAAAAATAAGAGTTGGGGATAAAATGGCTGGACGTCATGGTAATAAAGGGGTTATCTCAAGAGTATTACCTGAAGAAGATATGCCATTCATGGAAAATGGTCAACCACTTGATATAGTTCTTAACCCACAAGGTATACCATCTCGTATGAACATCGGACAGGTTCTTGAGGTTCATTTAGGTCTTGCTGCTAAAACTTTAGGATGGCATGTAGCTACATCAGTATTTGATGGAGCGAAAGAGCCGGATATAAGAAAAGCATTAGTAGAAGCAGGATACCCAGAAGATGGAAAAGTAACTTTATATGATGGTAGAACTGGAGATGCGTTTGACAATAGAATTACAGTTGGATATATGTACATGTTAAAACTACATCATTTAGTTGATGATAAGTTACATGCAAGAAGTACAGGACCATACTCTTTAGTAACTCAACAACCGCTTGGTGGTAAAGCACAATTCGGTGGTCAGAGATTCGGAGAGATGGAGGTTTGGGCATTAGAAGCATATGGTGCTGCTCACATACTTCAAGAAATTCTTACAGTTAAGTCAGATGACGTTGTAGGGCGTGTTAGAACTTACGAAGCTATCGTTAAAGGTGAAAATATACCTGAACCGGGTATACCAGAATCATTTAAAGTTTTAATAAAAGAACTTCAAAGTTTATGCTTAGATGTAAAAGTATTAACAGAAGAAGATCAAGAAATAGAAGTAAGAGAATCTATAGATATAGATGAGGATGCTAAAGAGTTTGAATTAGATGTTATGGAAAACATAAGCGAACTTGAAGAAAATAGCATAGTTGAAGAAATAGATAATCTTGAAACATCAGAAGAAGAAGTAGAAGAATTAGAATTTGAAGAAGACGTAGTTTACGAAGACTTAAATTACGACGATGAAGACTTTGATATATAGTTTCTTATTTTAAGTAAATCTCAAATAGAAGGGAGAGAACTCCTTGTTTGAACTAAACAATTTCGAGTCAATAAAAATAGCATTGGCTTCTCCAGAAAAAATAAGACAATGGTCTAGAGGAGAAGTAAAAAAGCCTGAAACAATAAACTACCGTACACTTAAGCCTGAGAAAGATGGTCTTTTCTGTGAAAGAATATTTGGACCACAAAAGGACTGGGAGTGTCACTGTGGAAAGTACAGAAGAGTTAGATATAAAGGTGTTGTTTGTGATAGATGTGGAGTAGAAGTAACTAAGGCGAAGGTAAGAAGAGAAAGAATGGGACATATAGAGCTAGCAGCTCCTATGTCTCATATCTGGTACTTCAAAGGGATACCAAGTAGAATGGGACTTCTACTTGATATGTCTCCTAGATCGTTAGAAAAAATATTATACTTTGCATCTTATGTAGTAACTAATCCTGGTGAAACGGGATTAAATGAAAAGCAATTATTAACAGAAAAAGAATACAGAACTGCTGTAGAAAAGTATGGATATAATACTTTCGAAGTAGGAATGGGTGCTGAAGCTGTTAAGAAGCTTTTACAAAACATAGACTTAGAGCAACAAAGTAAAGAATTAAGAGCTGAACTAAAAGATAGTACAGGTCAAAAAAGAGTTAGGACTATAAGAAGATTAGAAGTTGTAGAAGCATTTAAGAAATCTGGAAATAAACCAGAGTGGATGATATTAGATGCTATTCCAGTTATACCACCTGATTTAAGACCGATGGTTCAATTAGATGGAGGAAGATTTGCAACATCTGACTTAAATGACTTATACAGAAGAGTTATAAATAGAAATAACAGATTAAAGAGATTATTAGAGCTTGGAGCTCCAGACATCATTGTAAGAAATGAGAAGAGAATGCTTCAAGAAGCTGTAGATGCTTTAATAGACAATGGTAGAAGAGGTAGACCGGTAACTGGACCAGGAAATAGACCATTAAAGTCGTTATCAGATATGCTTAAAGGTAAGCAAGGTCGTTTCCGTCAAAACTTACTTGGTAAGCGTGTTGACTACTCAGGACGTTCTGTTATAGTTGTTGGACCGGAACTTAAATTCTATCAATGTGGTCTTCCTAAGAAGATGGCTCTTGAATTATTCAAGCCATTCGTTATGGATAGATTAGTTAAAGAAGGATATGCACACAACATAAAGAGTGCAAAATCTATAGTAGAAAAAGTTAAGCCGGAAGTTTGGGATGTATTAGAAGATGTTATAGAAGGACATCCAGTAATGCTTAACCGTGCTCCGACTCTGCATAGATTAGGTATACAAGCGTTTGAACCAGTTTTAGTTGAAGGAAAAGCTATAAAGTTACATCCATTAGTATGTACAGCGTACAACGCTGACTTCGATGGTGACCAAATGGCGGTACATGTTCCTTTATCTGTTGAAGCTCAAGCTGAGGCAAGATTCTTAATGTTATCTATAAATAACATACTTGCTCCTAAAGATGGTTCTCCTATAACTACTCCTTCTCAGGATATGGTTCTAGGATGCTACTACTTAACAATAGAAGCTCAAGAAGGTGCTAGAGGTACTGGAATGGTCTTCAAAGATTATAATGAAATGATGCTTGCTTATGATAATAAGGCAGTTACATTACACTCATTAGTTAAAGTAAGAAGAACTGTTGAGGGTGTTGGAACTCAATTAGTAGAAGCAACTGTTGGTAGATTTATATTCAATGAAAATATACCTCAAGACTTAGGATTCGTTGATAGAAACGAAGATAAATTTGCTTTAGAAGTAGATTTCTTAGCAGATAAAAAGTCTTTAGGAAAAATAATAGATAAGTGTTTCAGAAAGCATGGAAACACAGTAACTGCTGAGATGTTAGACCATATAAAATCTTTAGGATTTAAATATTCTACAAGAGGTGGTATAACTGTTGCTGTTGCAGATATGAAAATACCAGAAGCTAAGAAAGGTTATATAACTGAAGCTGAAGGTAAGGTTGATAAATATGAAAAAGCATATAGAAGAGGTCTTATATCTAACGAGGAAAGATATGAGAGAGTAATAGAAACTTGGACAGAAACTACTGAAAAAGTTACAGATGCTCTTATGGCTAACCTAGATAGATTAAACAACATCTTCATAATGGCTCACTCTGGAGCCAGAGGTTCTAAGAACCAGATAAGACAGTTAGCTGGTATGCGTGGTCTGATGGCCAATGCATCTGGTAAGACAGTTGAAATACCAGTTAAATCTAACTTCCGTGAAGGTTTATCAGTACTTGAATACTTTACATCTTCACATGGAGCTAGAAAGGGTCTTGCCGATACAGCTCTACGTACAGCTGACTCAGGATACTTAACAAGAAGACTTGTTGATGTCAGTCAAGATGTTATTGTTAGAGATGTTGATTGTGGGACAACAGAAGATACAGAAATCTTTGCAATAAAAGATGGAAATGAAGTAATAGAAGAATTATATGATAGAATAGTGGGAAGATACACTATAGATCCTGTAGTTCA
Source organism: Paraclostridium sp. AKS73 (assembly GCF_025671395.1). Classification (NCBI taxonomy): domain Bacteria; kingdom Bacillati; phylum Bacillota; class Clostridia; order Peptostreptococcales; family Peptostreptococcaceae; genus Paraclostridium; species Paraclostridium sp. AKS73. Next base: position 30,264 of record NZ_JAIXHU010000020.1, read on the forward strand.
CCCAGAAACAGGTGAGGTAATCGTTGAAGCTGATTCTATGATACAAGAAGATCAAGCTGAAAAAATTATAGAAGCGGGAATAGAAATAGTTAAGATAAGAACAGTTCTTAATTGTAAAACTAACCATGGAGTATGTTCTAAGTGTTATGGTAGAAACTTAGCTACTGGTAAAGAAGTTAATATAGGAGAAGCTGTTGGTATAATAGCTGCTCAATCAATCGGTGAACCTGGTACTCAGCTTACAATGCGTACATTCCATACAGGTGGGGTTGCCGGAGGAGATATAACACAAGGTCTTCCAAGGGTAGAGGAATTATTTGAAGCTAGAAAGCCAAAAGGTCTTGCTACAATAACTGAAGTATCAGGTAGAGTAGAGATAGATGAAACTGGTAAGAGAAAAGAAGTTACAGTAGTTCCAGAACAAGGAGAATCACAAGTGTATGCTATACCGTATGGTTCAAGATTAAGAGTTAAGAATGGTCAATTTGTAGAAGCTGGAGAAGCTTTAACTCAAGGATCAATAAATCCTCATGATATAGTAAGAGTTAAAGGTATTGAAGGTGTTCAAGACTATGTTGTTAAAGAGGTTCAAAGAGTTTATAGAATGCAAGGGGTTGACATCAACGATAAACACATAGAGGTAATTGTTAGACAAATGCTATCTAAAGTTAAAGTTGAAGATCCAGGTGATACTGATTTATTACCAGGAGGATATGAAGATGTTCTTACATTCAATAAAACAAATGAAGAAGCTGAAGCTCAAGGCTTAAGACCTGCATCAGCTAAGAGGGTTTTACTTGGTATAACTAAAGCATCTCTTGCAACAGAATCTTTCTTATCAGCTGCATCATTCCAAGAAACTACTAGAGTATTAACAGAAGCTGCTATAAAAGGAAAAGAAGATCACTTAATAGGTCTTAAAGAAAATGTTATAATAGGTAAGTTAATACCAGCAGGAACAGGAATGAAGAGATACAAAAATATAGCAGTTGAAAAATAGAAGAATAATTTTACTTTGTTATATAAACTAAACATCCTTGACATAAGGTGTCGCTGATGCTAAAATGTAAAGGTATGTGAAGTAAGATATTAAATATTACTAAGGGCTAAGCTCTTAGTAATATTTTAAATATATTTTATTTTAACTAATAAAAAGCATAATAATATGCACCAAACTAAAGAGCTAAAACCACAAATGTGTGTTATAGACATTTATTGCATTGTAGCAGATTTGCTACATATTATATCAATATGAGGCCATATTGATGTAGTTGGCGGTCATTTAAGATCGAAAAATTTGGAAGGAGGTGCAGATGATGCCAACAATTAACCAATTAGTTCGTAAGAAAAGAAAAGCGATAGAAAAGAAATCTACTGCTCCAGCATTACAAAAAGGATACGATTCTTTACACAAGAAATCAACTGATACTAGTGCTCCACAAAAAAGAGGAGTTTGTACTTCAGTTAAAACATTTACTCCTAAGAAACCTAACTCAGCTTTAAGAAAAGTTGCCAGAGTTAGATTAACTAACGGTATAGAAGTTTCTGCTTATATACCAGGAGAAGGACACAACTTACAAGAGCATAGTGTTGTTCTTATAAGAGGAGGAAGAGTTAAAGACCTTCCAGGGGTTAGATACCACATATTAAGAGGTACATTAGACACAGCTGGTGTTGATAAGAGAATGCAAGCTAGATCTAAGTACGGTGCTAAGAGACCTAAAGCTGCAAAAATAAGCAATTAAAAATCAATTATAGTTCGGTGCTTTAAATATATATATATTTATGGCATCACGGCGTTTTATATGATGTCGAGTACCTATGATTTAAGATTAAATAATTAAGGAGGGAAGCAAAATGCCAAGAAAAGGTAATGTTCCAAAGAGAGAAGTTTTACCAGATCCAGTATACGGAAGTAAGGTAGTAACTAAGTTAATAAACAATTTAATGATAGATGGAAAAAAAGGGAAATCTCAAAAAATAGTATATGATGCTTTCGAGATAATTGCTGAAAAAACTGGAGAAAATGCTTTAGAAGTTTTCGAAACAGCTATGAACAACATCATGCCTGTTTTAGAGGTTAAAGCTAGAAGAGTTGGTGGAGCTAACTACCAAGTTCCAGTTGAGGTTAGACCTGAAAGAAGACAAACTTTAGGATTAAGATGGTTAGTAAACTATACTAGAGCTCGTGGTGAAAAAGGTATGGTTGAAAAACTAGCTAAAGAAATAATGGATGCTGCTAACAATACAGGAGCTTCTGTTAAGAAGAAAGAAGATACTCATAAAATGGCAGAAGCTAATAAAGCATTTGCTCACTACAGATTCTAATAATAGGATATATTTGATATCCTTTTATTAGATAGGATGTCGTAAGGAGGAGAATCATGGCTAGAAAGTTTCCTTTAGAAAGAACTAGAAATATAGGAATCATGGCTCATATAGATGCTGGAAAAACTACTACTACAGAAAGAATCCTATTCTATACAGGGCAAACTCATAAAATAGGAGAAACTCACGAAGGAGCTTCTCAAATGGACTGGATGGAGCAAGAGAAGGAGAGAGGTATAACAATAACTTCTGCTGCTACTACTGCTGCATGGAAAGACCATAGAATAAACATAATAGATACACCAGGTCACGTCGACTTTACAGTTGAGGTTGAAAGATCTCTAAGAGTTCTTGATGGATCAGTTGCTGTATTCTGTGCTAAGGGTGGGGTTGAACCTCAATCTGAGAATGTATGGAGACAAGCTGATAATTACGGTGTACCTAGAATAGCATTCGTAAATAAGATGGACATCATGGGTGCAGATTTCTACAATGTTGTACAAATGATGAAAGACAGATTAAGTGCAAATGCTGTACCAATGCAATTACCAATAGGTAAGGAAGATTGGTTAGAAGGTGAAGTTGACTTATTAGAAATGAAAGCTCATATCTATAAAGATGACTTAGGTATTGAAATAGAAATAACTGAAATACCAGAAGATATGAAAGAATTAGCTCAAGAGTGGAGAGAAAAAATGGTTGAAGCAGTAGCTGAAACTGACGAAGAGTTAATGATGAAATATCTTGAAGGTGAAGAGCCAACTATAGAAGAATTAAAAGCTGCTATAAGAAAGGCTACAATAGCTTGTGAACTTAACCCAGTATTCTGTGGATCTGCTTACAAGAACAAAGGTGTTCAGTTATTATTAGATGCTGTTATAGACTACTTACCAGCTCCAACTGATATAGCTTCTATAAAAGGTATATTAGAAGATGGAGAAGAAGCAGAAAGACATTCATCTGATGAAGAACCATTCTCAGCTTTAGCATTCAAAATAATGACTGACCCATTCGTTGGGAAGTTAGCATTCTTCAGAGTTTACTCAGGAACACTAGAAAGTGGTTCTTATATCCTGAATGCTACTAAAGGTAAGAGAGAGAGAATAGGACGTATACTACAAATGCATGCTAATACTAGAGAAGAAATATCTATAGTATATGCAGGGGATATAGCTGCAGCAGTAGGATTAAAAGATACTACTACTGGAGATACTTTATGTGATCCAGCTAACCCAATAATACTTGAATCTATGGAATTCCCTGAGCCAGTTATAGATGTTGCTATAGAGCCTAAATCAAAAGCTGCTCAAGAAAAGATGGGTGTTGCTCTTCAAAAGTTAGCTGAAGAGGATCCAACTTTCAGAGTTAGAACTGATGAAGAAACTGGACAAACTATAATCGGTGGTATGGGTGAATTACACTTAGAGATAATAGTAGACAGATTATTAAGAGAATTTAAAGTTGAAGCTAACGTTGGTGCTCCACAAGTTGCTTATAGAGAAACTATAACTCAACCAGTTGATGTTGAGTACAAGTACTCTAAGCAATCAGGTGGTAGAGGACAATATGGTCACGTTAAGATCAGAGTTAATCCTCAAGAACCAGGTGAAGGATATAAATTTGAAAACAAAACTGTTGGTGGATCTGTACCGAAAGAGTACGTTGGACCAACAGATGCAGGTATACAAGGAGCTATGGCTTCAGGTATAGTTGCTGGATACCCAGTTGTTGACGTTGCTGTTGAGTTATACGATGGATCATACCATGAGGTTGACTCTTCAGAAATGGCATTCAAGATGGCAGGATCAATGGCTATGAAGGACGCTCTTAAGAGAGGAAACTCTGTATTACTTGAGCCATACTTCAAAGTTGAAGTTGTTACTCCAGAAGAATACATGGGAGACGTTATGGGTGGATTAAACTCTAAGAGAGGTTTAATCCAAGGTATGGAAGCTAGATCTGGTGCACAAGTTATAAATGCATTCGTTCCACTTTCAGAAATGTTTGGATACTCTACAGAGTTAAGATCTTCTACTCAAGGTCGTGCAACATACACTATGATATTCGACCATTATGAGCAAGTTCCAGCTTCAGTTGCTAAAAAAATAGCTGAAGGTAAATAATTAATTAATTTAATTAATTTTGTATATAATAAAAAAGTAAGGCGAGGGAATCCTCGTCTTACAAAAAATAAAACCAATATTAAAGGGAGGAATTCAAAATGGCTAAAGCTAAATTTGAAAGAAACAAGCCACACGTTAATATAGGAACAATAGGTCACGTTGACCACGGTAAAACTACATTAACTGCAGCTATAACAAAAACATTATACGATAGATATCAATTAGGGGAAGCAGTAGATTTCGCTAATATAGATAAAGCTCCAGAAGAAAGAGAAAGAGGAATCACAATATCAACTGCTCACGTTGAATATGAGACTCCAAACAGACATTACGCTCACGTTGACTGCCCAGGACACGCTGACTACGTTAAGAACATGATAACAGGTGCTGCTCAAATGGACGGTGCTATATTAGTTTGTTCTGCAACTGATGGACCAATGCCTCAAACAAGAGAGCATATATTATTATCAAGACAAGTTGGTGTACCATACATAGTAGTATTCTTAAACAAATGTGATATGGTAGATGATGAAGAATTATTAGAGTTAGTTGAAATGGAAGTTAGAGACTTATTAAATGAGTACGAGTTCCCAGGAGATGACACTCCAATAGTAAGAGGATCTGCTTTAATGGCATTACAAGATTCTTCTTCAGAGTGGGGAGATAAAATAGTTGAATTATTCGAGCAAATAGACGAATATATACCAGCTCCAGAGAGAGATGTAGATAAAGATTTCTTAATGCCAGTAGAAGACGTATTCTCTATAACAGGTAGAGGAACAGTTGCTACAGGTAGAGTTGAAAGAGGAATATTAAAGGTTCAAGATGAAGTTGAATTAGTAGGTTTAGCTGAAGAGCCAAGAAAATTAGTAGTAACAGGAGTAGAAATGTTCAGAAAGTTATTAGACCAAGCACAAGCTGGAGATAACATAGGAGCATTAATAAGAGGTATACAAAGAAATGAAATAGAAAGAGGACAAGTTTTAGCTAAGCCAGGAACTGTTAAGCCTCACACTAAGTTCAATGCAGAAGTATACGTATTAAAGAAAGAAGAAGGTGGAAGACATACTCCATTCTTCGATGGATACAGACCACAATTCTACTTCAGAACAACTGACGTAACAGGAGCTTGTAAGTTACCAGAAGGTGTAGAAATGGTTATGCCTGGAGATAACATCCAAATGACTATAGAGTTAATAAACTCAATAGCAATAGAAGAAGGATTAAGATTCGCAATAAGAGAAGGTGGAAGAACAGTAGCATCAGGTGTTGTTGCTTCTATAATAGAGTAATCTATTATCCACTATATATAAGAGGAAGATGTTTATCATCTTCCTCTTTTTTATGTAACTAAAGAAATTAGAAATGTTTTTTATAAAGTGGAAATTAAGATAAATTGAAAATTTTATTTAATTATTATAAAAAATAAAATCATTGACAAAATTGCTGAAAGAATATATACTATCCTAGTACCCGTTAAGATTCTCAACACAAAATTTGTAGTAAGTTTTACATACAAAAATATTTTGTAAAATTATAAAAAACTTGAAAAAAGTAAAAATAATATAAACTATAATAGTGTGCTTGAGAGATGCGAAATGAAAGACAAGTAAAGTAATATCCTAGAGATAGGCGACGAGATGCCGATTTTTAAAAAAACACAACACACCCGGAACTGTGTATCGGTATCAGTCGTGCGTAACCAAAAAAATTAAACGTACGATAAAGGAGGGAAACTAAAATGGCTAACAATGGAAAAATAAGAATAAGATTAAAGTCATATGATCACAAATTATTAGATTTTTCAGCTGCTAAAATAGTTGAAACTGCTAAAAAAGCTGGATCACAAGTTTCAGGACCTGTGCCACTACCAACTGAAAAGCAAGTTGTAACTATATTAAGAGCTGTACACAAGTATAAGGACTCTAGAGAGCAATTCGAAATGAGAACTCATAAGAGATTAATAGACATAGCAAACCCAACACCTAAGACAGTTGACTCATTAATGAAGTTAGACTTACCAGCTGGTGTTGATATAGAAATAAAGTTATAAGATAAGCCTCTAAGATACGATCCTATAAGGCAACTATCTTAGAATGATTATGAGAAATCATAATCCGCTGTAAGATTATAGGAGGTGCGATATGAAAGGAATATTAGGAAAAAAGTTAGGAATGACTCAAATATTCACTGAAGCAGGGAATGTAGTACCTGTAACTGTTGTTGAAGCAGGACCAGTAGTGGTTACTCAAATAAAAACAACAGAAAAAGAAGGATACAATGCAGTTCAAGTAGGTTTTGTAGATGCTAAAGAGAAATCTTTAAACAAGCCTCAAAAAGGACATCTTGCTGCTGCTAACGTATTAAAGAAACACTTAAAAGAATTCAGAATGGATTCAGTAGAAGAGTTCACAGTAGGACAAGAAATGAAAGCTGATATATTTGCAGCTGGAGAAATGATAGATGTTACTGGAACAAGTAAAGGTAAGGGATTCCAAGGTCCAATAAAGAGACATGGTCAATCAAGAGGTCCTGAATCTCACGGTTCTAGATACCACAGAAGACCAGGTTCAATGGGAGCATGTTCTTTCCCAGGTAGAGTTTTCAAAAACAAAAAACTTGCTGGTCACATGGGTAGCGTTACAGTAACTGTTCAAAACTTAGAAGTAGTTAGAGTAGATGCTGATAAGAACCTTATATTAGTTAAGGGTGCTATACCAGGAGCTAAAGGTTCAGTAGTAACTATAAAAGAAGCAGTAAAGGCTTCTAAATAATAACTAACCTAAGAAAGGAGGAAGCACAATGCCAAAATTAAATATATTAAATGTTAATGGACAAAATGTTGGAGAAATCGAATTAGCAGAAGCTATATTCGGTGTTGAAGTTAACGAGCACGTATTATACGAAGTAGTTAAAAATCAATTAGCAAACAAGAGACAAGGTACTCAATCTGCTAAAACTAGAGCAGAAGTTAGAGGTGGCGGAAGAAAACCTTGGAAACAAAAAGGAACTGGTAGAGCAAGACAAGGTTCTATAAGAGCTGTACAATGGGTTGGTGGAGGAGTTGCTTTTGCACCTAAGCCAAGAGATTACAGCTACACTTTACCAAAGAAAGTTAGAAGATTAGCTATAAAATCAGCTTTATCATCTAAAGTTCAAAACAACGAAATAATAGTTTTAGATGCTTTAAACATGGAAGCTCCAAAAACTAAAGAATTCGTTCAAATATTAAAGAACATAAATGCTTCTAAGAAAGCTTTAGTAGTAACAGCTGAAAAGAACGAGAATGTTGTAAAATCAGCTAGAAACATAGAAGGTGTTCAAGCTGCTACAGTTAACACTATAAACGTTTATGACATATTAAAGTACGATACTTTCGTAATAACTACAGATGCAGTTAAGAAAGTGGAGGAGGTGTACGCATAATGACTAATCCACATGATATAATAATGAAACCAGTTGTAACTGAACAAAGTATGACTGAAATGGTTGAGAAGAAATACACTTTTGTTGTTGCTAAAAGCGCAAACAAAACTGAAATAAAGAAAGCTGTAGAAAGCATATTCGGAGTTAAAGTTGATAAAGTAAATACTTTAAACTACGATGGAAAAGTTAAGAGAATGGGTAGAAACGAAGGAAGAACTGCAAGTTTCAAGAAAGCAGTAGTTAAGTTAGCTGCTGATAGTAAAGAAATAGAATTCTTCCAAGGTATGTAATTAACCTTAATAAACAAAGGAGGGAAAACAGATGGCTATAAAAAAGTTTAGACCAACTTCTCCTGCCTTAAGACAAATGACAGTTTTAGTTTCTGATGAAATAACTTGTAATGAACCAGAAAGATCTCTTTTAGTTTCATTAAAAAAGAATTCTGGAAGAAACGTACATGGTAAAATAACTGTTCGTCACAGAGGTGGAGGAAACAGAAGAAAATATAGAATAATAGATTTCAAGAGAAATAAAGATGGAATACCTGCTAAGGTTGCTACTGTTGAGTATGATCCAAATAGAACTGCTAACATAGCATTATTAAACTATGCTGACGGTGAAAAAAGATATATACTAGCTCCAGTTGGAATACAAGTTGGAGATACTATATTATCAGGACCAGAAGCTGATATAAAGCCAGGTAACGCAATGGCATTAAAAGATATGCCAGTTGGTACAGTAGTACACAACGTTGAATTAAAGCCAGGAAAAGGAGCTCAGTTAGTTAGATCTGCTGGAGCATCTGCTCAATTAATGGCTAAAGAAGGAAAAACAGCATTACTAAGATTACCATCAGGTGAAATGAGATTAGTAAGCATAAATTGTAAAGCTACAATAGGACAAGTTGGAAACTTAGAACACGGTAACGTTGTTATAGGTAAAGCTGGTAGAAAAAGACATATGGGTATAAGACCTACAGTTAGAGGTTCTGTAATGAACCCTTGTGACCATCCACACGGTGGAGGGGAAGGTAGATCTCCAATAGGTAGAGCTAATCCAGTTACTCCTTGGGGTAAACCAGCACTTGGATATAAAACTAGAAAGAAAAATAAAGCTTCTGATAAGTTAATCGTATCAAGAAGAACTAAGTAATAGATTTATTTTTGCTCGAAAGGAGGAAATAAAATGTCAAGATCAACTAAAAAAGGACCTTTTATACATGCAAGACTTTTAAAGAAGATAGAAGATATGAATGCTTCTGGAAATAGAGAAGTTATAAAGACTTGGTCAAGATCTTCAACTATATTCCCACAAATGGTTGAACATACAATAGCTGTACATGATGGAAGAAAACATGTGCCAGTTTATATAACTGAAGATATGGTTGGACACAAGTTAGGTGAATTCGTTCCTACAAGAACTTTCAAAGGGCACAAGGACGACGAAAAATCTAATAAGAGAAGATAATTAAAGATCTAACTAAGGAAGGAGGAAATTGTAATGGAAGCAAAAGCTACTGCAAAATACGTACGTGTATCACCTAGAAAAGCAGGTCAAATATGCGGCCTTGTTAGAGGAAAAAATGTTGATGAAGCTTTAGCAATATTAAAGTATACTCCAAGAGGAGCTGCTTCAATAATAGCTAAGGTTGTAAAATCAGCGAAAGCTAATGCAGAAAACAATCACGAGATGGATGTTGAAAATTTATATATAGCTTCAATAGTTGCTAATCAAGGACCAACTATGAAGAGATTCATGCCTAGAGCTATGGGTCGTGCAACTATGATAAGAAAGAGAACTTCACATATAGAGGTTGTTCTTAAAGAGAAAAAATAATAATAGATAGGAGGGAAACACATGGGTCAAAAGGTTAATCCACACGGTTTAAGAGTCGGTGTTATAAAGGACTGGGACTCAAGATGGTTCGCAACTGATAAAAAAGAGTTCGGAAACTTATTATTAGAAGACCATAATATACGTAAATTCTTAAAGAATAAATTATACTCAGCTGGTGTTGCTAAGATAGAAATAGAAAGATCAGCAAACAAATTAAAGCTAGACTTACACGTTGCTAAGCCAGGTGTAGTTATAGGTAAAGGTGGAGCTGGAATAGAAGCTCTTAAAGCTGAGTTAGAAAAAATGACTAAAAAAATGTTATAGTTAACATAGTAGAAGTTAGAAACCCTGATAAAGAAGCTCAATTAGTAGCAGAAAATATAGCTTTAGCTATAGAAAGAAGGGTTGCTTTCAGAAGAGCTATGAAGCAAGCAATACAAAGAGCTATGAAATCAGGAGTTAAAGGTATAAAAGTATCTGCTTCTGGTAGACTTGGTGGAGCTGAAATGGCTAGAACTGAAGGATACAGCGAAGGAAATGTACCTCTTCAAACAATAAGATCTGACATAGAGTACGGATTTGCTGAAGCAAACACTACTTATGGAAAGACTGGTATCAAAGTTTGGATATGCAACGGAGAAGTTTTACCAACTAGAAACGGTGTAAACCCAAGAGAAGATAGAAGAGATAATAATAGAAGAGATAGAAGAGACAACAGAAGAAACGATAGAAGAAACGACAGAAGAAATGATAGATCTAACAACAACAGATCAAACAACAGAGGACCAAGACCTCAAAGAACTGAGAATAAACAAGCTTAATAGAAGCACAGTTAAGGAAGGAGGAAAATACTCATGTTAATGCCAAAAAGAGTAAAACGTCGTAGAGTACACAGAGGTAGCTTAGCTGGAAAGGCTCATAAAGGTAACAAAGTTACTTATGGAGAGTTCGGTTTAGTTGCTTTAGAGCCATCTTGGATAACTTCTAACCAAATAGAAGCTGCCAGAATAGCTATGACTAGATATATAAAAAGAGGGGGAAAAGTTTGGATAAAGATATTCCCTCACAAACCAGTAACAAGAAAACCTGCAGAAACTCGTATGGGTGCTGGTAAAGGTTCACCAGAATACTGGGTAGCAGTAGTTAAACCAGGAAGAGTTATGTTCGAATTAGCAGGTGTTTCAGAAGATAAAGCTAGAGAAGCAATGAGACTTGCTATGCATAAACTTCCAGTTAAATGTAAGTTTGTGAAACGTGAAGATTTAGAAGTAGAGGGTGGTGAATAGGATGAAAGCTAAAGAACTAAGAGATTTAACAAGCGAAGAGTTAATGAACAAGTTAAATGGTTTTAAAAGTGAATTATTTAGCTTAAGATTCCAATTAGCTACTGGTCAATTAGAAAACACAGCAAGAATCAAGTTCGTTAAGAAAGATATAGCTAGAGTTAAAACTATACTTGCTGAAAGAAAGTTAAACGAAACTAGAGCTTAATTTTGGAAAGGAGGCTGTCAAACATGGAAAGAGGAAGAAGAAAAGTAAGAGTAGGCCGTGTTGTTAGTAATAAAATGGAAAAAACAATAGTTGTTGCTGTTGAAGATTTCGTACGTCATCCATTATATAACAAGCCAGTTAAGAGAACTAAGAAATTTAAGGCTCACGATGAGAACAACGTATGTAGCATCGGAGATAGAGTAAGAATAATGGAAACTAGACCTTTATCGAAAGACAAGAGATTCAGACTAGTTGACGTTATAGAGAAAGTTAAGTAGTTTGTAGAGAAGGAGGGATTACGATATGATACAACAAGAATCACGTCTAAGAGTTGCTGATAACTCAGGAGCTAAAGAACTTTTAACTATCCGTGTATTAGGCGGAAGTAAAAGAAGATATGGTAACATAGGTGACGTTATAGTTGCAACTGTTAAAAGTGCAACACCAGGTGGAGTTGTAAAAAAGGTAAAGTAGTTAAAGCTGTTATAGTAAGAACTAAGCAAGGCGTAAGACGTAAAGATGGTAGTTATATATCATTCGACGAGAATGCTGCAGTTATCATAAAAGATGATAAAACTCCAGTAGGAACTCGTATATTCGGGCCTGTTGCTAGAGAGTTAAGAGACAACGACTTTATGAAGATAGTATCTCTTGCTCCAGAAGTACTATAATAAGGAGGTGCAATAGGACATGATGCGTGTTAAAAAAGGTGACACTGTTGTAGTTATAGCAGGAAAAGATAAAGGTAAAAAAGGTACAGTTGCTAAGGTTTTCACTAAAACTAATAAAGTATTAGTTGAAGGTGTTAACGTTATAACTAAACACCAAAAGCCAACTGCTGTTAACCCACAAGGTGGAATAATAAATAAAGAAGCCCCAATACACATATCTAACGTAATGCCAGTAGATCCTGAAACAGGAAAAGGTACTAGAGTTAGAGTTGAAGTTAAAGATGGGCAAAAAGTTAGAGTATCAGTAAAGAGCGGAAAAGAATTATAATAAGCTTGAAAGGAGGGACCACAAATGACTTCTAGATTACAAGAAAAATATGTTAAAGAAGTTGCTCCAGCTTTAATGGAGAAATTTGGATACAAAAATGTTATGGAAATACCTAAGTTAGAGAAAATAGTAATAAACATGGGTATAGGTGATGCAAGAGAAAATCCAAAAGGATTAGAAGCTGCAGTTGCAGAATTAGAAATGATATCTGGACAAAAGCCAGTTATAACAAAGGCTAGAAAATCAGTAGCTAACTTCAAATTAAGAGAAGGAATGCCTGTTGGAACTAAAGTTACTTTAAGAGCTGACAAGATGTTCTACTTCATGGACAAGTTAGTAAACATTTCTTTACCAAGAGTTAGGGACTTCAGAGGAGTTAATGCTAATGCATTCGATGGAAGAGGAAACTACGCTTTAGGATTAAAAGAGCAATTTATATTCCCTGAAATAGAGTACGACAAGGTTGACAAAGTAAGAGGAATGGATGTAATATTCGTAACTACGGCTAAAACTGATGAAGAAGCTAGTGAGTTATTAAGATTATTAGGAATGCCATATTCTAAGTAAATAAAGGAGGGATTCCAGTGGCTAGAAAAGCGATGGTTGTAAAACAACAAAAAAAGCAAAAGTACGCAACTAGAGAGTACACTAGATGTACAATATGTGGTAGACCACACTCTGTGCTAAGAAAATTCGGTATATGCCGTATATGCTTTAGAGAATTAGCTTATAAAGGTCAAATACCTGGTGTAAGAAAAGCAAGTTGGTAAGACTTGATTAAAATGGAAGGAGGTTTACAATTATGACAATGACAGATCCAATAGCAGATATGTTAACACGTATAAGAAATGCTAACATGGTTAAGCATGAAACTGTTGATGTTCCTGCTTCTAATATGAAGAAAGAATTAGCTAGAATCTTATTAGAAGAAGGTTTCATAAGAGGGTACGATGTTATAGAAGATGGAAAGCAAGGAATAATAAGAATACAATTAAAGTACGGACAAATAGGCGAGAGAGTTATAACAGGATTAAAGAGAATATCTAAGCCTGGTATGAGAGTTTACGCTGCTAAAGAAGAATTACCAAAAGTATTAAACGGATTAGGTATATCAATAATATCTACTTCTAAGGGTATATTAACTGACAAGCAAGCTAGAAATGCAGGCGTTGGTGGAGAAGTAATCTGCTACGTTTGGTAATAAAAACGAACAATGTAAGGAGGTGCAACTATGTCAAGAATAGGTGTTAAGCCAATAAACGTTCCTGCAGGTGTTGAAATAACTATAGCTGAAGATAACTTAGTTACAGTAAAAGGACCAAAAGGAACTTTAGAAAAGCAATTCAGTAATGAATTAGCTATAAAAAAGAAGAAAATACTGTATTAGTTGAGAGACCAACTAATAATAAAAACATAGATCTTTACACGGATTAACTAGAACTTTAATAGATAATATGGTAGTAGGTGTTACTACTGGATTCGAAAAGAAGTTAGAGTTAGTTGGTGTTGGTTACAGAGCTCAAAAACAAGGAAACAAGTTAGTTATGAACTTAGGATACTCTCATCCAGTTGAGATGGTAGATCCAGAAGGAATAACTGTTGAAGCTCCAAACCAAACTGAATTAGTTGTTAAAGGAATCGACAAGCAATTAGTAGGTAACTATGCTGCTAAGATAAGAGCTTGGAGAGAGCCAGAGCCATACAAAGGTAAAGGTATAAGATACGCTGGTGAAGTTGTAAGACGTAAAGAAGGTAAAACTGGTAAGAAATAATACCAAACATAAAAGCTAGAAAGGAGTGATCTCTGTGTTTAAAAAAGCTAACAAAAACGCAAATAGACTTCAAAGACATAAGAGAGTTCGTAGAAAAATAACTGGAACTACTCAAAGACCAAGATTATGTATATTTAGAAGTTCTAATAACATATATGCTCAAATAATAGATGATACAAACAGAGTAACTGTTGTTTCTGCATCTTCTTTAGAAGCTGAAATAAAAGGTGCTGTTAATCACTGTGGAAATAAAGAAGCAGCTAAAAAAGTTGGAGAACTTGTTGCTAAGAGAGCTGTAGAGAAAGGTATAACTGAAGTTGTATTTGACAGAGGTGGATACTTATATCACGGAAGAGTTCAAGAATTAGCAGAAGGTGCTAGAGAAGCTGGACTTAAGTTCTAATACAAAGGAGGGAAAATAATGCTACGTCGTAAACCAATAGATGCAAGACAACTTGATCTTCAAGAGAAAGTTATCGAAGTAAGACGTGTTACTAAGGTTGTTAAAGGTGGTAGAAACTTTAGATTTGCAGCTTTAGTAGTTGTTGGAGATGAAAACGGACACGTTGGTATAGGTGCTGGTAAAGCTATGGAAGTACCAGATGCTATAAGAAAAGCAGTTGAAGATGCTAAGAAGAATTTAATAACTGTACCTATGGTTGGTACAACTATACCTCACCAAACAAACGGACATTTTGGTGCTGGAAAAATATTAATAATGCCTGCTGCTCAAGGTACAGGAGTTATAGCTGGGGGACCTGCTAGAGCTGTACTTGAATTAGCTGGATTAAAGGATGTTAGAGCTAAATCTTTAGGAACTAACAACCCAAGAAACATGGTAAATGCTACAATAGAAGGTTTAAAATCTTTAAGAACAGCTGAAGATATAGCTAAACTTAGAGGTAAAAAAGTAGAAGATCTTCTAGGGTAAGGAGGTAGTAAAAAAATGGCTAAATTACAAATAAAGTTAGTTAGAAGTACAATAGGAACTACTCCTAACCAAAGAAAGAACGTAGAAGCGTTAGGATTAAGAAAAAGAGAGCAAGTAGTTGTTAAAGAAGACAACGCTCAAATGAGAGGTATAATAGCTAAAGTTAGTCACTTAGTAGAAGTTACTGAAATAGCTGAATAATAATTTAAACAAATACTAAGGGAGGTGCAATCCATGAAGTTACATGAATTAAGACCTGCTGAAGGTGCAGTTTCTTCTAAAAAAAGATTAGGAAGAGGTACTGCTACTGGACAAGGTAAAACTTCAGGACGTGGACAAAAAGGTCAAAAGTCTCGTTCAGGTGGTGGAGTAAGAGTTGGATTCGAAGGTGGACAAATGCCACTTGCTAGAAGACTTCCTAAGAGAGGATTCAAGAATCCTTGTAAGAAAGTTTACTCACTAGTTAACGTAGAAACTTTAAATAGATTCGAAAACGGAACAGAAATAACAGCTGAATTACTTAAGTCAACTGGAGTAATAAGCAAAATAGAAAAAGACGGCGTTAAAATCTTAGGTGAAGGTAACTTAGAAAGAGCTTTAACTATAAAAGCTGCTAAGTTTACTGCTTCAGCGCAAGAAAAAATAGAAAAAGCTGGAGGAAAAGCAGAATTAGTTTAATCTAATCTGCTAACTCTTGGCCATAAGGCAGGGGTGAGTTTAACGTGCTGTCAAACTTAAAACAAGCTTGGAAAATAAAAGATGTAAGAAGAAAAATTTTATATACTTTGATGATGATTGTTATCTTTAGGATAGGATGTACAATTCCTGTTCCTGGAGTTAATAGAGATATTATAAAGGGAATGGTTGACGGAAACGGTCTTCTTTCCCTGTATAATATGTTTACAGGAGGAGCTTTTAGCAACTTTACTTTATTTGCATTAGGAATCAGTCCTTATATAACGGCATCTATAATCATTCAACTTTTAACTATCGGATTCCCATCTCTTGAAGAACTTCAAAAGTCTGGTGAAGAAGGTAAGAAAAAGATAAATAAATACACTAAGTATACAGCATTAGGATTAGCTATAGTACAAGCTATCGGTATAACACTAGGAATAGTGAGACGTGCTTTACAAACAGATAGTGTATTTTTTATAGTTACTGTTATAGTCACATTAATTTCAGCAAGTATGCTTTTAATGTGGATGGGAGATAAGATTACTGAAAAAGGATTAGGTAATGGAAGCTCTGTAATAATATTTATAGGGATTATATCGAGAATTCCTAAAGACATAACTCAATCAATATCTCAATTTGAAAGCGGAAGTGTTGGATTATGGGTATTAATAGTTATGGCTGTAGTATCGCTTCTTACAGTAGCTGCGGTTACATATATACAAGAAGCTACAAGAAAAATACCTGTACAATATGCTAAAAGAGTTGTAGGAAGAAAAACATATGGGGGCCAAAATTCCCATATACCAATGAAAGTAAATCAATCTGGAGTTATTCCAGTTATATTTGCAAGTTCACTGTTAGCTTTCCCTCAAACTATAGCTATATTTATGGGAAAAGATGCTCAAGCATTTGTAACTAAATTCTTATCTCCAAGTGGAGAGCCAGGATTCTGGATATATTTAGTTATAGAAGTTGTGTTAATAATATTCTTCTCTTATTTCTATACTACTATATCGTTCAATACTGAAGATATAACTAATAATATGAAAAATAGTGGAGGTTTTATACCAGGTATAAGACCGGGTAATCCAACCATGGATTACTTAAATAGAATATTATCAAGATTAACTTTAGCAGGAGCATTATTCTTAGCTGTTATAGCTGTAATTCCTTCTATAATAGGTAAATTTACTGGAGTACATTTAAGTTTAGCTGGTACATCATTACTTATAGTTGTAGGTGTTGCATTAGAGCTTAAGAGACAGCTAGAATCAAATCTAGTAATGAGAAGCTATCAAGGCTTTTTAAAATAAATGGAGATGATCATATGAGAATAATATTACTTGGACCTCCTGGTGCGGGTAAGGGTACTCAAGCAGCAGGAATAGTAGAAAAATACAATATACCTCATATATCAACTGGAGATATATTCAGAAAGAATATAAAAGAAGGTACAGAACTTGGTAAAAAAGCTAAAGGATATATAGATCAAGGTCTTTTAGTTCCAGATGAATTAACAGTAGGTTTAGTTACTGATAGAATAGCTCAACCTGATTGTGAAAAAGGATTCATGTTAGATGGATTCCCAAGAAATGTAGCTCAAGCTCAACATTTAGATGAATATCTAAAAGAAGTTGGTATATCTTTAGACAAAGTTGTTAACATTGAAGTTTATAAAGATATATTAGTAGGTAGAGCAGTAGGTAGAAGAATCTGCAAATCTTGCGGAGCTACTTACCATGTTGAGTTTAACCCTCCAAAAGTAGATGGCGTATGCGATGTATGTGGAGGAGAACTTTACCAAAGAGCTGATGATAATGAAGAAACTGTATCAAAAAGAATACAAGTTTACTTAGATGAAACTAAGCCTTTAGTTAACTATTATTCTGAAGAAGGTATAATAGCTAATATAAATGGTCAACAATCTATAGAGAATGTATTTGGAGATATAGTTGAGGCTCTAGGAAGTGAAAAATAATGATTATTTTAAAATCTAAGCAAGAGATTGAACTTATGAGAGAATCAGGTAAAATCGTTGCTGAAACACATGAGATTTTAAGAGATGCTATTAAACCGGGAATATCTACTTTAGAGTTAGATGAAATAGCTGAAAATCATATTAGAAAATATAATGCTATCCCATCTTTTAAAGGGTATAACGGATTTAAAGGATCTATATGCGCTTCTATTAATGAAGAAGTTGTACATGGAATACCTGGATCTAAAAATTTAAAAGACGGTGATATTATAAGTATCGATATAGGTGCTTATTTTAAAGGATATCATGCAGATTCAGCAAAAACACATGCGGTAGGCATAATATCTGAAGAGGATAGGAAATTAATAGAAGTAACAAAAGAAAGCTTCTATGAAGGATTAAAGTTTGCTAAACTAGGATGTAGACTTTCTGACATTTCGCACGCAGTACAAACACATGTAGAAAATAACAATTTTTCTGTAGTTAGAGATCTTGTAGGGCATGGGGTTGGTAAACAACTACATGAAGATCCTCAAATACCTAATTATGGACGACCAGGTAAGGGCCCTAAACTTAAAGAGGGTATGGTTCTTGCAATAGAGCCTATGGTTAACTATGGTACACACTATGTTAAAATGTTAGGTGATGGTTGGACAATTGTTACAATAGACTCTAAAAAGTCAGCTCATTATGAGCATACGATAGCTATTACTGAAGATGAACCTTTGATATTAACAAAGTTATAGTCAGAAATGTAGGTGGAAATTATGCTATCAAGTAACATAAGTGTAGGGCAAGTTGTTAAAAATACATCTGGAAGAGATGCTGGGAGATTATTTTTCGTAGTAAAAATAATTGATGATAAGTATGTTCTTATATCCGATGGTAAAAAAGAAAACTTGAAAATCCTAAACTAAAAAAAGTTAAGCACTTGCAAAAGTATGATATTATTAATTGTATAGTTAAAAATAAGATAGAGTCTAATGAATCTATCACAAATACTTTTTTAAGAGCTGAACTTGGAAAGTTAAACAATGTTTAGCTTATTGAATGGAGGTTTGGTTAGTTAATGGCCAAAAAAGATGTTATAGAATTTGAGGGTACAGTTACAGAAAACTTACCTAATGCTATGTTTAAAGTCAAGCTAGAAAATGGACATGAAGTTTTATGTCATCTTTCTGGGAAGCTAAGAATGAACTTTATAAGGATTCTTGAAGGAGATAAAGTTAATGTTGAGCTTTCTCCATATGACCTTACAAGAGGAAGAATTACTTGGCGTAAGAAGTAGACTATCGATGCTAGTCTATAAGGAGGGATTAATAATGAAAGTAAGACCATCAGTAAAACCAATATGTGAAAAATGTAAAGTAATAAAGAGAAAAGGAAGAGTAATGGTTATATGTGAAAATCCTAAGCACAAGCAAAAGCAAGGTTAATAAATTGTGCTAGCATTTTGTTAAATATTATAGTATAATATCATATTGTGATAATTAACAAACTTTTTTTGGATTTTATATAAACATGAATCGGAATTAACTTATTATTTAAGAAAATTTAATCATGAAAAAAGTTAAAAAAGTTAAGTTGTAGGAGGTGCAAAGTATGGCAAGAATAGCTGGGGTAGATTTACCTAGAGAAAAAAGAGCAGAAATAGGCTTAACATATATCTACGGTATAGGTAAGGCAACTGCTAACGAAATATTAGCTAAAGCTGACATAGATCCTAACGTAAGAATCAAAGATTTATCTGAAGATCAAGTAAATGATTTAAGAAAGATAATAGATAATGATTTCTTAGTTGAGGGAGATTTAAGAAGAGAAATAGCTTTAAACATAAAGAGATTAAGAGATATAAAATGTTACAGAGGTATGAGACATGCTAAAGGTCTTCCTCTAAGAGGTCAAAAGACTAAGACTAACGCTAGAACTAGAAAAGGTCCTAGAAAGACTGTATCTCGTAAGAAGAAGAAGTAATAGTTAGAAGAGGAGGGAAGAATAATGGCTAAACCAAAAAAGAAAGTTACACGTGTTAGAAGAAGAGAGCGTAAAAACATAGAACGTGGACATGCTCATATACAATCAACTTTTAACAATACTATAATAACTTTAACAGACGTTCATGGTAACGCATTATCTTGGGCAAGTTCTGGACAATTAGGATTCAAAGGATCAAGAAAAGCAACTCCATTTGCATCTCAAATGGCTGCTGAAACAGCTGCTAAAGCTGCAATGGAACACGGATTAAAGACTGTAGAAGTATTCGTAAAAGGACCAGGTTCTGGTAGAGAAGCTGCTATAAGAGCTTTACAAGCAACTGGATTAGAAGTAACTATGATAAAAGACGTTACTCCAATACCACACAACGGATGTAGACCACCAAAAAGAAGAAGAGTGTAATATAGGAGGTGTAATTAATGGCAAGATATACAGGTGCATCATGTAGACAATGTCGTAGAGAAGGAATGAAGTTATTCCTTAAAGGTGACAGATGTTATACTGACAAATGTGCTATAGTTAAGAGAAACTATGCTCCAGGACAACATGGACAAGGAAGAAAGAAAGTTTCTAACTATGGATTACAATTAAGAGAAAAACAAAAAGTTAAGAGAATATACGGAGTTTTAGAAACTCAATTCAGAAATTTATATGAGCGTGCTGAGAAAACACCTGGAATAACAGGGGAAAACTTATTAAGCTTATTAGAAAGAAGATTAGACAACGTAGTTTACAGAATGGGATTAGCATCTTCTAGAAAAGAAGCTAGACAATTAGTAAGACACGGTCACTTCACTTTAAACGGACATAAGGTAGATATACCTTCTTTAACAGTTTCTAATGGAGATGTTATAGCTGTTAAAGAAACATCTAAATCTTCTGCAAAATTCAAAGGATTAGTTGAAAATAGCTCAAGAATAGCTCCTAAATGGTTAGATGCTAGCTTAGAGAACATGACAGCTTCTGTTGTTGCTAATCCAGGAAGAGAAGATATAGATCTTGAAATAGCTGAACACTTAATAATAGAGCTTTACTCTAAGTAATAAGTATAGTTATAAAAAATATTTTAAGATTTTGTTTACCCTCAGTGGATTAATAAATTTTAAGGAGGGTTTTGTCCATGATAGAAATAGAAAAACCAAGAGTAGATATAATTGAAATTAGCGAAGACCATAGATATGGTAAATTCGTTATAGAGCCTCTAGAGAGAGGTTATGGAATAACTATAGGTAATGCACTAAGAAGAATATTATTATCTTCTTTACCAGGAGTAGCTGTTAACTCTATAAGAATAGATGGAGTTCTTCATGAATTCTCAACAGTGTCTGGTGTTAAAGAAGATGTTACAGAAATAATATTAGCATTAAAAGAATTATCAGCTACTATAGATGGTGAAGGAAGTAGAACACTTAAAATAGAAGCACAAGGACCATGCACAGTAACAGGAGCTGACATAATATGTCCTCCAGATGTTGAAATAATAAGCAAAGACTTACATATAGCTACGCTAGATGATAATTCTAAGCTTAACATGGAAATATCTGTTAATAAAGGAAGAGGTTATGTATCTTCTGAAGACAATAAAACAGAGCATATGCCTATAGGAGTTCTTCCTGTAGACTCAATATATACTCCTGTTGAAAAAGTTAGCTACCATGTAGAAAATACTAGAGTTGGTCAAAAATCAGATTACGATAAATTAATACTTGAAGTTTGGACTAATGGAAGTATAAATCCTCAAGAAGGAATATCACTTGCAGCTAAGGTTCTAGTTGAACATCTAAATCTATTCATAGATTTAACAGAGCATGTAAGCAATGTTGAAATAATGGTAGAAAAAGAAGAAGATCAAAAAGAAAAAGTTCTTGAAATGACTATCGAAGAACTTGACTTATCAGTTAGATCTTACAACTGTTTAAAGAGAGCGGGAATAAATACAGTTGAAGAACTAGCTAATAGATCTGAAGAAGATATGATGAAAGTTAGAAACTTAGGTAAAAAGTCATTAGAAGAAGTTATCCAAAAGTTAGAAGAACTTGGATTAAATCTTAAACCAAGCGAAGAGTAAGCGCAAAGGAGGGATAAGCATGGCTAAGTACCGTAAATTAGGACGTGTAACTGCTCACAGAAATCTTATGTTAAGAAACTTAGTAACAGACTTACTAAGAAATGGAAAAATAGAAACTACAGTTACTAGAGCAAAAGAAACTCGTAGAATGGCAGAAAAGATGATAACTCTTGCTAAGAGGGGAGATCTTCATGCTAGAAGACAAGTTTTAGCTTATGTTTTAGATGAGACAGTAGTTAACAACTTATTCACTGATATAGCTCCAAAATATGCAGAGAGAAACGGTGGATACACTAGAATAATGAAAATGGGACCAAGAAGAGGCGACGCTGCTGAAATGGCTCTAATAGAATTAGTATAGTATATAAAGGATTAGGCTTAGCCTAGTCCTTTTTTTATATTTAATAAAAATGTTAATATACAAAAACGATAATAAGTTATAAGGAATTATTTTATACTTGAATAAAAAAATAACAAAATTATGAAATTACTTGAGTTATAAATTAAATTGTCCGTTTAGTTATGAAGGTAAATAAATTTTTATTTTATAAATGAGTTTTGAAATTTGATGAAGATAAAATGAAATATAAAGTCATACACATATATTTTAGGTGGATTTTTATATTAATTTAGAATTTAAATTGTGTTATAATACAATAGAAATTGTAAATTAAGAGCACTACTAACAAAAGGAGAAAAGTTTATGAAAGTTAATGATATAGTAAGTGTTGAAGATATTTCATTTGAATATGTAACAGAAGATGATAAGTTTAAAGCTATAGACAACTTGAGTTTAAATGTAAAGCAAGGAGAGTTTGTTGTAGTTATAGGTCATAATGGATCGGGAAAATCAACTCTTTCTAAAAACTTAAATGCAATTCTTATGCCAACGAGTGGAAATATTTATATAAATGGATTAAATACAAAGGAAGAAAAAAATCTGTGGGATATTAGACAAACTGCAGGTATGGTATTTCAAAACCCAGACAATCAAATTGTTGCCACTATAGTAGAAGAAGATGTTGCATTTGGACCTGAAAATTTAGGTATAGATCCTCCAGAAATAAGAAAAAGAGTAGAAGAGTCTCTTAAAAGTGTGGGGATGTATGAAATGAGAGATAGACAACCTCATTTACTATCAGGAGGACAGAAACAAAGGGTAGCAATAGCGGGGATAATAGCTATGAAACCTAAATGTATAATATTTGATGAGGCTACAGCTATGTTAGATCCATCTGGAAGAAAAGAAGTAATGAAAACAATTAGAAGGTTAAATAAAGAAGAAGATATAAGCATAATGCATATAACTCATTTTATGGAAGAAGCAGTTGATGCAGATAGAGTTATTGTTATGGAAAAAGGGAAAAAAGTATTGGAAGGTGCTCCTAAAGAAGTTTTTTCTAAAGTAGAAATGTTAAAAAATATAGGCTTAGATGTTCCGTGCATGACTGAATTAAGTAAAGAACTTAAAGAAGAAGGATTAGATATAGATGGAGATATATTAACTGTAGATGAGATGGTGGTGAAACTATGTCAATTGTAATAAAAAATTTAACTCATATATACAATGAAGGATTACCATTTGAAAGTAGAGCCTTAGATGATATAACATTAGAGATTAAATCAGGTGATTTTGTTGGTTTAATAGGTCATACAGGTTCTGGGAAATCTACTTTAATTCAACATTTAAATGGAATTCTTAAACCTTCATCGGGAAAAATTTTAATAAATGAATTTGATATAACCGATAAAAATTTAAACTTAACAGATATAAGAAAAAAAGTAGGTGTTGTATTCCAATATCCTGAGTATCAGCTATTTGAAGAAACTGTCGAAAAGGATATAGCTTTTGGACCTTCAAATTTAGGTTTAGGAGAAGAAGAGATAAGCAATAGGATTAAAGCATCTATGGAAGCTGTCGGACTTGATTATGAAGCGTTTAAAGATAAATCGCCTTTTGAGTTATCAGGAGGACAAAAAAGAAGGGTAGCAATAGCTGGAGTTATAGCTATGAATCCAGAAGTGTTAATATTAGATGAACCAACAGCAGGATTAGACCCAAAAGGTAGAGATGAAATTTTTAAATTAATAAAAGACTTACATGAAGAAAAAAATATGACCATAATATTATCTTCTCATAGCATGGATGACATGGCTAAGTTAGTAAAAACTATAATAGTTATGAATTCAGGTAAGGTTGAGTTTATGGGACCCACAAGAGAAGTGTTTAATAATCACTCTAGTAGACTTAAAGAGATTGGCTTAGATATACCTCAAGTATTGGAATTATCTATAAAATTAAAAGAACATGGGTTTGAGATAAAAGAAGATGCAATTACTATAGAAGAAATTAAAAACGAAATAATAAGAGTTATGAGAGGTAAGGGAAAATGTTAAAAGATATAACAATAGGCCAATATTATCCTACAAACTCGAGTATTCATAAGTTAGATGCTAGAGTTAAGCTTATAGCAACGTTTATATTTATGATATCTTTGTTTATAATAAATAAATTTTGGCCATATTTAATAGTGGTAGCAAGCTTGATTGCAGTAATAGGTTTATCTAAAATACCAGTAAAGTTCATTATGAAAGGATTAAAACCTTTAAAATGGATTATAATATTTACATTTGTAATTAATATATTTTTTATACCTGGAGACCCTATATGGTCATTTGGATTTGTAAAGATAACATACCAAGGTGTTAGTCAAGCTATATTTATGGCTTTAAGACTT
The DNA here is from genome assembly GCF_025671395.1 of Paraclostridium sp. AKS73. NCBI lineage: Bacteria > Bacillati > Bacillota > Clostridia > Peptostreptococcales > Peptostreptococcaceae > Paraclostridium > Paraclostridium sp. AKS73. The sequence goes on from NZ_JAIXHU010000020.1 coordinate 54,627, forward strand.
ATATTTTTAGTTGTAGGGACATCTCTTTTAACACTTACTACATCACCTATAGAACTTACAGATGGTATAGAGAGACTATTGAATCCTTTTAAAAAAATAGGATTTCCAGTTCATGAGTTAGCTATGATGATGACTATAGCTCTAAGATTTATACCTACTTTATTAGATGAAACAGATAAAATAATGAAAGCTCAAATGTCTAGAGGAGCAGATTTTGAAAGTAAAAATATCATAAATAGAGCTAAGAACCTAGTTCCACTATTAATACCTTTATTTATTAGTGCTTTTAGAAGGGCTGATGAGCTAGCTATGGCTATGGAAGCTAGATGTTATAGGGGTGGAGATAATAGAACTAAGATGAAAGAGTGTATAATGACTAAAGCAGATTATATAGCATATGTTGTACAAGTTTTATACTTAGGAATTGTAGTGTTTATAAGATTTGTTTAAAGAGGTATAATATGAGAAATATAAAATTAACTATCCAATATAATGGTAAAAGATTTTGTGGATGGCAAAAGCAAAATGATTCATTGGGTATTCAAGGTAATATTGAACAATCAATAAAAGATATAACTAATGAGAGTGTAAAAATAACTGGATCTGGAAGAACAGATGCAGGGGTTCATGCGTTGGGACAAGTTGCAAATTTTAATACGGAGTGTAATATTCCTATTGAAAAAATACCTAATGCATTAAATTCTAAGTTGCCGAAAGATATAGTTATAATAAATGCAGAAGAAGTTAATTTAGATTTTCACTCTAGATATTCAGCTAAAGGAAAAAGGTATAGATATATTATATATAATAACCGATATAGAAGCCCTATATATAGTGATATTTCTTATTTTGTAAAATATGATTTAGACTTTGAAAAGATGAAAAAAGAAGCTGAATCATTAAAAGGAGCACATGATTTTAAGGGATTTATGAGCTCGGGATCAAGTGTTAAAGACACAGTTAGAACTATTTATGATATAGATATTTCAAAGTGTGAAGACTTGATAGTTATAGAAATTGAAGGGAATGGATTTTTATATAATATGGTTAGGATTATAGTTGGAACGTTAGTTGATATAGGAAGAGGGAAAATAGATAATAGCATGTCGAGCATAATAGAATCAAAGTTGAGATCGATGGCAGGACATACAGCTCCAGCACACGGATTATTTCTCAAAAAAGTTGATTATTAGCTTGACACACTAGGGTGCATGTATTAAAATATACAAGAGTGTGTTAATAAGTCCACTTGCCCCGGACTTGACATAGACGGTAAAATATCATATGGAAATAAGATAAGGAGGGACTTGTAATGAAAAGTTATATAGCTAAACCAGCTGACGTACAAAGAAAATGGTACGTAGTTGATGCTGAAGGAAAAACATTAGGTCGTATGGCTACTGAAATAGCTACAATATTAAGAGGAAAGCATAAACCAACTTTCACTCCTCACGTTGATGGTGGAGATTTCGTTGTTGTTGTAAATGCTGATAAAGTAGTTTTAACAGGAAAGAAATTAGATCAAAAGATGTACAGATACCACACTGGATATGTAGGTGGATTAAAAGAAATAACATATAGAGAAATGATGGAAAAGAAACCTGAAGAGGTTGTTATGCATGCTGTTAGCGGTATGTTATGTAAGAACAAATTAAGAAGCAGAATGATGACTAGATTAAGAGTATTTGCTGGACCAAATCACGGACACGAAGCTCAAAATCCAGAAGTTTTAAACTTTAAATAATCATAACGGGTGAAAGGAGGAGTTAATCATGGCTAACGTTCAATACTATGGAACAGGAAGAAGAAAACACTCTGTAGCAAGAGTAAGATTAGTTGCAGGTGAAGGAAATATAATAGTAAATGGAAGAAAAGTTGAAGAATTCTTCAACTATGAAACTTTAATAAGAGATGTTAAACAACCATTAGTTTTAACAGGAACTGAAAACAAATACGATGTTATAGTAAAAGTTGAAGGTGGAGGATTCACTGGACAAGCTGGAGCTATAAGACATGGTATATCTAGAGCTTTATTAACAGTAGATGCTGAGTTAAGACCAGCTTTAAAGAAAGAAGGTTTCTTAACTAGAGATGCTAGAATGAAGGAAAGAAAGAAATACGGATTAAAGGCAGCAAGAAGAGCTCCACAATTCTCAAAGAGATAATTATATATGTTTACTCAAAGACTTTGGAATATTCCAAAGTCTTTTTTATATAATATATGGGGTGATATTATATGAAATATATTAAGCATGTAAGTTTGATTGGAGCTCTTTTATGCTTTTTGGCTATATTTATATTTGAAGTCAAAAAGAATTCCCAAGATGTATTGACTTATATGCCTGTAACTAATAAGGTTATTCTTTTAGATGCGGGACATGGAGGTATAGATCCAGGTGCTTTGAGTGATGATGAGTCTGTTGAAGAAAAAGATATAAACTTACAAATAACGTTGAAGCTAAGAGAGTTGTTAGAATCAAGTGGATGTTTAGTATTATTAACTAGAGAAGATGATATTAGTTTGTACGAAGAGAGCCCAGATAAGACAACTAGACAGAAATATAATGAAAACTTAAAAAATAGGAAGAAAATGATTGAAGAATCAGGGGTAGATGCTTTTGTATCTGTTCATCTAAATAAATTTGAACAGAGCAAATATTATGGAGCTCAAACTTTTTATCCTCAAGGACAAGATGATAGCAAATTGTTATCGAAATTTATTCAAGATGAATTAAAGAGAGTTGTAGATGAAACAAATCAAAGAGAAGTTAAACCAAGTAATGATATTTATTTATTGAAGGATAATAAAATACCTTCAGTGTTAATAGAGTGTGGTTTTTTATCTAATGAGAAAGAATCTAAACTATTGAATGATGAAAAATATCAAGAAAAAGTAGCTTGGGCTATATATGCAGGCATTCAAAAATATTTTGGAACAAATGTACATAATTAAATTGAAATATGTAAAAATAACTTATATATTTAAATATATAAGTTGTTTTTTTATGTCTTTTTATGTATATAAATATAAAATTAAACATAAAAAGAACAAGTTGAATTGTAGCAATTTCAATAGATTTAACTTTTGAATGAAAATATTTTTTAATTAAGAATAAAAAAATATAAAAACTATTGACCTTATTAATTCAAGATGGTATAGTATTACTTGTCCTTAAGAAAAGGGCAAAACAAATTAAGAACTTTGAAAATTAAACAGTAGGTTAATTATATAAATTCTTTTTTAAAGAATTAAACACAAACAACCAAGCCAGATATTCAGATAATGATTAGCT
>NZ_JAIXHU010000021.1:0-57124 GCF_025671395.1 Paraclostridium sp. AKS73
TAAATAATATAAAATAATAATAAGTAAAATAAAGAGGTGAAAACATTTTGTTTCTAGAGGAAAGATATGAAAATATTGTAAATATAATAAAAAAGAATGGAAGAGTAAAGGTAAAAGAACTATCTAAATTATTTGAAGTTACAGAAGATTGCATAAGAAAAGATTTAAAAGAATTAGAATCTAGAGGATATTTAATAAGAGTATATGGAGGGGCAATTGCTCAAAAAAATCACATAGACATCAAAAATATTGATGAAAGAAAAAATATAAATACTCAAGAGAAAAAATTAATTGCATTAAAGGCAATTGATTTAATAGAAAATAAAGATATAGTTTTTTGGATGTTTCAACAATTAACTTAGAAATTGCAAAAGAGTTAAACAATACTAATAAAACAATTACTGTTGTAACAAACATGATAGAAATTGTGCTAGAACTAAGAATGAATAATAATATAAAAGTTATTTGTATTGGAGGAGAATTCAATAAAGAAATAGGAGCTATAGTAGGAGCGGCAGCAGATAGATATATTAGAAAATTTGCATATGATAAAGCTTTTATAGGATTAGGTGGAATTAATAAAGAAACTGGGTATGTAAGTACAATATATTTAGAAGATGGAGATACAAAGAAAACAATAATAGAATGTTCAACGAAGATATATTTAGTTATGGAAAAAGAGAAATTTAATTATGATGAGTTTTATAAATTTGCAACTTTAGAAGAGATAACAGCTATAATAACAGAAGATAGAATTATAGATTAATTAAAGGGGTATTAAATTTGATAAGTATAAAAATTGATGATATCTTAAAAAATAAGTGTGCATCAGTATCTATTGGGAACATAGAAGTAATTTACTAAAAAATTATGCGAGTGCAGATGTATTAAGTGATAATATATTTAAATAGTATTTTATTAGATTATGCCTAAGGAGGATGAAGTTATGGAAATTTTTGCGATTGGGCATTCAAACTATCCTTATGTAAAATTTATTGAGATGATTAAAAAGTATAATATTAACTGTATTGTTGATATAAGAGAAACACCATATTCTAAATATAATGTGCAGTACAACAAAGAATATTTTAGAGAAATTTTAAAAAAGGATGGATATACATATATTTATATGGGTGAAGAGTTTGGCGCTAAAAGAGGTAGCAAAGAATCATATAATAATGAAGGATATGCAGATTTTGATGAGGTTATAAAAGAGGATGTATTTTTAAAAGGAGTAAAACGAATCAAAAACGGAATAGAAATGGGATATAGAATAGTTTTATTAGGGGCAATGCAAGAGCCTATAAGATGTCATAGAAGCATTATGGTAGGTAGATTTTTAAAAAATGAAGGTATAGAAGTTAAATATATATTACATGAAGAAACTTTAGCTACTCAAGATGATATAGAGGAATCTTTGCTTAATAAGTATTTTGAAGATAGAAATCAAATTAGCATAGATAGCTTAATAGGAAAAGGACAAAGTAAGCAAGATATGATAGAGAAAGCTTATAAGTTAGCTAATAAGGAGATTGGATATAGAACAGAAAATATTAAGTAAATAAAATATAAGCTGCCTAAACATATGTAGTATTGATTATAAAAACTTAGAGGCAGCTTATTTAATTATATTTTAAGCGTTATTAACACTTTCTTTAGCTATACCTTTTTCACTTAGTTTTTGTAGCATATCTATAGTCATTTTTCTTAAATCATATTCAAACTTGAATCCCCATTCATTAACAGCACAAGACGGATCTATGGAATTAGGCCAAGATTCAGCTATAGATTGACGAACTGGATCAACATTGTAGCTAAATTCAAATTTAGGCATATTCTTTTTAATCTCAGCTGCTATCTCTTCAGGAGAGAAGTTCATAGCTGTTATATTGAATGCATTTCTATGAATCAATTTGGAACTATCAGCTTCAAGTAGATCAATGACAGCTTGAAGAGCATCGGGCATATACATCATATCCATTTTCGTACCCTCAGCTATAAATGATTCATATTTCATATTTTTTAAAGCTTCGTAGTATATATCAACTGCGTAATCAGTTGTTCCACCACCAGGAGGAGTTACATATGATATAAGCCCAGGGAATCTTACACTTCTTGTGTCTACTCCAAATTTATGGAAGTAATAATCAGATAACAATTCTCCTGAAACCTTAGTTACTCCATACATAGTATTTGGTCTTTGTATAGTATCTTGAGGAGTTAAATCTTTTGGAGAATTAGGTCCAAATGCTGCTATAGAACTAGGAGCGAATAGTGTAGCATTAGTCTCTTTAGAAACTTCTAAAGCATTTACCAAACCACCCATATTTAACTTCCATGCAAATTGAGGTTTTTGTTCTCCTACTGCAGATAATAAAGATGCTAGATGTATTATAGTGTCTGCATTGTGTTTCTTCGCTAGTTTTCCCATAGCTTCAATATCCATAACATCTAAAGTTTCAAATAAACCATTATTTACAACTGTACTTTCTTCTATTGAGCGGACATCAGTAGCTAAAACATTGCTTACCCCGTAATCCTTTCGAAGTTTTGATGTTAACTCAGAACCTATTTGACCAAGAGCTCCAGTAATAAGAATTTTTTTCATATAATTACCCCCCTACAAAATTAAAAAATTTATTTAATAACTCCTAATTCTTTTCCTACCTTTTCATAAATACTTAAAGCATAATCTAACATTTCTTTTGTATGAGCAGCTGTTGGCATATTTCGAACCCTTCCTGTACCTTTAGGAACAGTAGGGAATATTATTGATTTAGCATAAACACCTTCTTCTAGTAGTCTTTTACTAAATAATTGAGTTTTGGCTTCATCTCCGATAATACATGGAGTTATAGGTGTTTGACTATTTCCTATATTAAATCCTAAAGATTTTAATCCAGATTTAAGGTAGTTTCCGTTTTCCCAAACTTTTTGAACTAAAGTATCATCATTCATAAGTATATTTATAGATTCGGTACAAGCAGCAGCAGCACCAGGAGTAAGCGATGTTGAGAATAGGAATGGTCTTCCTCTAACTTTTAGCCAATCTATTAAATCTTTAGATCCTGCAACATATCCACCCACAACACCTATAGCTTTAGATAGTGTACCTATTTGGAAATCAACTTTATCTGATAGACCAAAGTGTTTGCAAGTTCCAGCTCCTTTTCCTGTAACTCCAGAACCGTGAGCATCGTCAACATAAGTAATTAAGTCAAACTCTTCAGCTATTTCAACTATTTCAGGAAGCTTAGCTATATCTCCATCCATAGAAAAAACTCCATCAGTTATAACCATTATTTTTTTATATAATCCACTTTCTTGAGCTTGCTTGGCTTTTTCTCTCAAATCATTCATATCTGAATGTTTGAATCTTATTATTTTGGAACCAGAAAGTTTGCATCCATCTATTATTGATGCATGATTAAGTTCATCTGATAAAATTGCATCATTTTTATCCATGACAGCTTGAATAGCTCCCATATTGCAATTAAATCCTGATTGGAAAGCTATAGCTGATTCTGTACCCTTGAATTTAGCTATAGTATTTTCTAAAATATCATGGATTTCTAACGTACCATTATTGTTCTTACTGCACCAGCACCAGCTCCATATTTTTCTGTAGCCTTGATAGTAGCATTTATCAAATTTTTATTTGTAGCTAGTCCAAGATAATTGTTGGATGAAAGGTTAATTAGATTGTTTCCATTTATTTGAATGATAGGACCATTAGAACTTTGAAGAGAATCGATTTTGTTATATAGACCCTTAGATTTTAAATCGTTAAGATTTTTATTAAGAAAAGTAGATAGTGCCTTACTTTTTGAACTTATATCTAAATTCATAATTTATCCCCCTAATATAAATTTGTACTAATATAATTTTAAGTTTCAATATTAAAGGTTGTAAATGATAATCGAAAATCAAATTTTCTAAAAAATAACAAAAATAAACAGCATGTATTATAAATGGAATTTTTTTATTAAATATAAAAAAAATATACAAAAATGCCAAGACTTTTACTACCAAAAACATTAAAAGTTTGATATTCTAATAGTTGCGTTTAAAAAACATTGACAACGAAGGAAGGTCTTGAATATGAAAAAATCAGATTGTATTAAAGGATTACAAGAATATATTGTTGTAACGATAGGAGTAATTTTAGTTGCTATTGGAATACAGTACTTTTTTGCACCTAATGATATAGCTGGAGGAGGACTTAGTGGTTTAGCTCTTATAATAAATCATTATTTGCCTAGTTTATCTATGGGGATTATAATATTTATAGGCAATTTAATACTATTTTCAATAGCATTTATTTTAATAGGTGGAGATTTTGGATTAAAAACAATATATGCAAGTTTTATGTTGTCTGTAGTAATAGATTTTATGGATAAAATTTTAAACTCAACAGCTTTAACTACAAACTTACTAGCGGCTGTAATAGTAGGGACATTAGTAACAGCTATAGGTCTAGCCATGGTTTTTGCAACGAACGCATCTACTGGAGGTACAGACATTTTAGCTAAGATATTAAATAAATATACTACATTTAATATAGGGATATCACTTTTAATAGTGGATTTATTTGTTGCTATAATGGGAGGATTCACTTTTGGACTTAAAAAAGGAATATATTCTATGTTAGTTATAGTTTTAAATGGATTATTGATAGATAGAGTAATAGAAAAAATAGAGAAAAAGAAAAATATTAAAGAACAAGAGAATGAAGAAAAATTAGAAGAAGTAGCATAGTTAATGCTACTTCTTTTTATTTAGATAAATAGTTTTTATTTGCTTGTTCCCAATTAACTACATTCCACCAATTTTCTATATACTTATTACGTTCATTTTTGTATTTAAGATAATATGAATGCTCCCAAAGATCTATAGCAATTATAGGTTTTACTCCTGATAAAATAGGGGAATCTTGATTTGAAGTAGACATTATAGCTAACTCACCTTCATCATTAGAAACCAACCAAGTCCATCCTGATCCAAAGGTACTTAATGCTGACTTATTAAATTCTTCTTTGAAAGATTTAAAAGAACCAAAATCTTTTTCGATAGATTTTAATAGTTCATCTTTAGGCTGGCCACCTTTGTTAGGACTCATTATATTCCAAAAAAAGTTATGATTGTAAACTCCACCAGCGTTATTAATTATACTTTGCTTTACATCGCGGGGAAGTATAGTTGGATTAGATAAAAGCTGTTCTAAGTTTTTAGATTCAATTTCTGGATGAGTGGAAAGTATTTTGTTTAAATTATCTACATATGCTTTATGATGTTTATCATGATGTAAGACCATAGTTTCCTTATCTATATAAGGTTCAAGAGCATCATAGGCATAAGGTAATGGTTCGAGTTTGAATTCTTTATTATCAGGAATAGTTGCATATGAATTAATACATAAGAACATAAAAAAGCTAACAAAGAAAAATTAAAAAATTTTGATTTAATAAAAATCACCTCCTAATTGGTATTATGCTCATTACAAAAAAATAAATTTAAAGTTTCCTGGGAAATATAAATTTATATGTTAATGAATAATTATAAAGTTGAAATTAATGGAAATAATATTTAATTAAGGAAGGAGGGAAAAATATGAAGGAAGTTATAGTGGTTGGAGCAGGAATAGGAGGATTAACAACTGCAATAAGATTATTGAAAAATAATTATAAAGTTACTGTTTTAGAAAAAGAAAGTACATTGGGAGGAAAGATAAATCAAATTAAAAATAGAGGTGATAAATTTGATTTAACAGCTAGTATACTTATGACACCTCAAAATTATATAGAAATATTTAATTATGTTAATAAAGATTATTCAAAGTATATAGACTTAGTAAAGCTAGATACTATGTACAAAGTTTTTTATGAAGATAATAATAATTATGAGTTTTACAGTGATATTTCCAAAACTATAAAATTTTTAGAGGGTATAAATGTTAACCTAGGAATAGATTATTTAAATTACATATCAAATTCATATAGAAAATATATTTTATCAAATGAAAAATTTTTAAATAAACCTATGGAAAATTTAAAAGAAATTTTAAATTTTGAAGCTATAAAGACTGCAATTAAATTAAATCCAATGGAAAGTTCGTATAAGTATACATCTAGATATATAAAAGATAATAAAATAAGAGAATTTTTACTGTTTCAATGTATGTATATAGGGATAGACCCCTATGAAAATTCTAATTTATATACTTTAATACCTGCAATATCCCAAATATATGGACTTTGGTATATTAAGGGTGGTATGTATTCTTATATAAAGTCTTTAGAAAAGTTAGTTATAGAAATGGGTGGGAAAATATATAAAAATACAGTAGTAGATGAGATTATAATAGATGATGGTATAGTAAAAGGTGCAAATACTAGTGAAGGAAAATATTTATCTGATATTGTAGTATGTAATGCAGATTTTCCGTATGCAATGAAAAATTTAATAAAGTCAGATGTTAATAAAGATAAATATACTGATAAAAAAATTGATAAGCTTAAGCTCTCATGTTCCACGTTAATCATATATTTAGGATTAAATAAAAATTATAAAAACTTGAAAGTTAATAATATATATATTGGAGATGATTTTAAAGAAAATATACAAGCTCCATTTAAAGGGAATTTACCTAATAATCCTTCTTTTTATATGTATTGTCCTAGCAAAATAGATCATAGTGTATGTGGAGATTCCAAGGAGATTCTAAATATAATGGTTAGAGTTCCTAATTTAGAATATGAAAATATTGAATGGAATGAAAAATTAGTGAAAAATTTTAGAGATAAGGTTATACAATCGATAACTAAGATTAAGGGTATGGAAGATATAGAAAAAAATATTATTTACGAAAACTATTTAACGCCAAAGAATATGGAAAAAAATTTTAATGCATATAAAGGCTGTGCTTTTGGAATAGCTCATAATATTAGTCAAATAGGTTTTTTAAGACCGCATATAAAATCAAAAAGTGTTAAAAATTTATATTTTATAGGATCGTCAACACATCCAGGAAATGGAGCTTCTGTAATAATAAAAGGAAGTAAATTAATTGTAGATGAGATAATAAAAAATAGTTAGCTATTATAATAGCTAACTATTTTTTATTAAATTTTAAAATTAGAAATTATAATATTTCTAATTTTATAACTTCGTATGAGATAATCGCTGAATTCAATTAAGATAAAATTTTTCTTAAGATACTCACTTATTATCTCACTTTTTAACGATAGTATTTTTGCTAAAAGTAAGATTAAAAATCTACATAAAAAAAGTAATTTCAATTTAATGGTATTGCTAATTAAAAAAATTAGCATATAAGTGGCACTGCTATTTAAGAACGTTAAATAATATACCTTAGAAATTAGAATTACTTTACATGAATGCTAACATAAAAGTATATACAAAAGTAGAAAGTGGACTAACATTACGTTTTAGTGGAGTGAAATAACAAAAACATACATTTTACTCCACTAAAACCATATTTTAGTCCATTTTTATTTTTATACAAAGTATATATGATAGTATGAAATTTAAAGATTTATGTAGATTTAGCAAATGGGGATTTAAATTGTAAAGTTAATAGTAGGAGGGAAAAATGAAAAAAAGCACATAGCTATAGGGTTAGCGGTAGTAGTTATTTGGGGAGGAGCCATAGGGTTTTTAGCTTATAAAAGCAAAGATAAAAAAGTTAAGGAAGAACAAGCCATTAAAAGGTATATAATTCCTGAAAATAAAAAAACTTTTTCAGTGGAGTTGTAGAACCGTCAAAATCTAAAATTTTCTATAAAGACATAAGTAAGGGTTCAGATTATGAAATAAACAAGAAAAATGGTGAAATTGTAAGTAAAGGAAGTTTGCTTATAACATATAAAAATGAAGAAATAGCAAATCAAATATCAGATTTAGAAGATCAAATATCAGATTTGAAAAAGAAAAAATAAAATTAGTGACCCTAAAAATAATGAAATTCAAAATAATACAGATGTCATGAATCCAAATGTAGGGGCCTCTATAGAAGATCAGATAAAGAGCAATAAAAAACAAATAGAGAAACTTAAGAAAAAATATACACATGAATATGCTCCGTTTGCAGGAAAAGTTAGTGTTCCAAATAAAGCATCAGAGGGTGAGAATCAAGTTTTATTAAAATTAAGAAGTAATGATTTATATGTAAAAGCACAAGTATCAGAGAGAGATTTAGAAAAAACAAAATTAAACCAAGATGTAGATATACTAGTATTAGCAAATGACAAAAATGTAAAAGGCGAAATATTTGATATTTCCTACGATCCAGAAGAGCAAGTTATTCCAACAGATGGAGTAACATCAACATCTCAAGTCGCTAATTATCCAGTGACAATAAGCTTAGATTCAAAAGAAAATGTAGTAAATGGCTATCATGTTCAAGTTAAATTAAAAGATACTGAAAAATTAATAGAGATACCTAGTACAGCTGTTAAGACAGAGGGAAGTAAAAAATACGTTTATTTAATAAAAGATAATAAACTTGTTAAGCAAGATATAAAAACAAAAGGAGAAAAAGGAAAGTCAACAATAGTATCATCAGGCTTAAAAGAAAAAGATGAGATTGTAGAAGTTATAAATAGTGAGATGAAAGAAGGTCAGGAAATTGAATAGCTTTATCGAACTTAACAATATACAAAAATACTATGGATTAGCAAAAAATAGGTTGCATGTTTTAAAGTCGTTAAGCCTGGAAATTAAGCATGGAGATTTTGTAATGATAATGGGTAAGTCAGGTAGTGGAAAGACAACTCTATTAAATATCTTAGGATTTTTAGATAAATTTGATGAAGGAGAATATGTTTTTGATGGGAAAAATGTTACAAATTTAACAGAGGTTGAAAGATCTCATTTTCGAAATAAGAATATAGGGTTTATATTTCAACAGTTTCATTTGATAAATAACTTAAATATTTGTCAAAATATAGAACTACCTCTTCTTTATGATAATAAATTAGGAAAGAAAGAGAGATTAAAAAGAGTTGAAAATAATTTAAAAATGGTTGGATTACTAGATAAAATAAAGCAGTTTCCAAATGAGTTGTCTGGAGGTCAGCAACAACGTATTTCTATTGCACGAGCTCTTATTAATGATCCTCAATTAATATTTGCTGATGAGCCTACGGGGGCATTGGATACTAATACAAGTAATGAAATTATGAACATATTAAGTTCACTAAATAAACAAGGAAAAACTATTGTTATGGTTACTCATGATCCAGACCTAAAAAAATATGCAACAAAAGTGGTGTACCTTAAAGACGGTGTTTTTATTGAGGAGGTATAAATATGAGTATAGAAAATTTAATCAAGAGTTCTCTGTTAAGCTTAAAAGCGAATAAGTTAAGGGTTTTTTTAACTATGATAGGAATTATTATAGGTATAAGTTCCGTTGTAGTTGTATTATCTATTGGAGATGGACTTAAGGCTCAAGTTTCTAAAACAACAGGAAAAGTAAATGCAAATAAGGTTACTGTAAGTTTTTATTCTGAAAATCCTGAAGCAGATTTATCCTCTGTTGAACCTTTTATAGAAAATGATATTTATGATTTAAAACATATAGATGGGGTTGAAAAGGTTGAAAAACCGAAGGAACAGGAAAGCTTTGGGTTTGGAGATGGATTATATGGAGAGGTTAATTTTTTAGATAGGCATACATCTATAGCAGCTACTGCATATGATGACGATAGTGAGAGTATGAGCTTAATTCCAGCTCAAAAATCAGATAAAGTTGAACATGGAAGATACTTTGAGAAAAGCGACATTAAAAATGATGTAATAGTATTAACATATCAAAATGCAAAAAAATTGTTTGATGATCCTAAGTTAGCTGTAGGAAAGGCTATAAATTTAAATGGAACAATGTTTGAAGTTATTGGAGTTCAAGAAAAAGCAGAGAGTTTATTTGCATCTAATGAAGACTTAATACAAAAAGCGTCTATCGATAGAATAAATGAATTACAAAATAAAAATAATGGAAATGAAATAACTTCTTTAGATGTTTTCATATCACCCGGGTATGATTTTGATGTTGTTTCAGAACAAGTTAAGGAAATGTTACAAGAAAATCATCCAGAAATACATGGAACATATGATGTTTTCAATCCAGGAAGTATAACGGAGGCATTTACTAAGATAATTTCGAGTATAACTATGTTTATTACCCTTATAACAGCTATATCACTATTTGTTGGAGGAATAGGTGTAATGAATATAATGTATGTTTCGGTTACGGAAAGAAAAAGAGAGATAGGAATAAGAAGAGCAATAGGAGCTACTCCGAATTCTATAATGTTACAGTTTTTATTTGAAGCTATGTTTGTAACTTTAATAGGGGGGCTATTAGGAATTTTAATAGGATTTGTTTTATCACAAATTGCAGGTATGTTCATGCCATTTAAGCCTGTGGTTACTATAAAAACATTTATAGGAGCTTCAGCTACATCTGTAATAGTCGGTATTATATTTGGAATAATACCTGCATACAAAGCATCTAGACTAGATCCTATAAAGGCTATATATAATTAAAAATTAAAAATTAAAAAGGAGAATATATATGAGAGATTTTAAAACGTTAGTACTACAACCAAAAGAATATTTTAAAGATTTTACAAGGGAAGAATATGAAAGTAAAGAGCCTATAAAATTAAGATACTGGTTTATAGCTCTTATAGCTGTCAGTATTTTAAGTGGGGTAGTAATAAATTTAATGATGCCTGATTTATTAGGTGACTTAGGTCTTGAAGGCATGGGAAAAACAGGGTTTATTGCATTTCAATGGGCATCATATATTGTAGGTCCATTAATATCTGCTTTGATATGTGTTAATATATTATATTTTGTAAGTAAAGCATTTATGGGATTTGTTGAAAATGAAGAAATAAAAGATAAGAAATACTTTAAAAGCTTGTTGTATTTTAGATTTATAGTATTTTCTATAGTTTTAGCCATTGTATCTTTAATAACAACAGTAGCTGTAAGTGATATACAAGCACAAACAATAGCTAGTCAGTTAAATAATATACTTATAAAATTATGGGCTACATACTTCTTATATGGAGTGTTTAAATATTATTTACAAACTAAAAAATTACATAAAATACTTCCAATAACATTATATATTTTAACATTAATATTTGCAGTAATATCTATAGTAAATACTATGCTGGCTACTTCTATCTAAAATATTAAAAATAAAAAGCTACTCATTTTGAGTAGCTTTTTTGATTCCTATATATTTTTTATTTTATCTTTATCCCATATAAACAACTGATCTGAGTTATTTAGAGAGTTGAATAAATTTCTTTTAACATTAGGAATATCTAAGTTAAGTTTTTGTATTAGTTCTTTAATATTTTGCCTATTTGTGTGACCATCAGCTGGGCATGGATTTTTAATTACAGGATAATTGAAATCCTTCGTTGCCTTTTTAGTCATATATTCTTCAATATAAACCATAGGTCTTATTATAGTTAAATCTTGTCTATCTAAATAAGTTTTTGGGGAAAAACAGCTAACTCTTCCTTCGAAGAACATAGACATTAAAAAAGTTTCAACAACGTCATCTTTATGATGGCCTAAAGCAACTTTAGTACATCCAAGTTTTTTTGCTGTATCATTTAACGCACCGCGTCTTAAGTTTGCACATAAAGAACATGGATTTTTTTCTTTTCTTATATCAAATATAATTTCTTTTATATTTGTTTGAACCTCGTGAAATTCAACTCTTAAATTTGAACATGAATCATATAAAGGGGAGTTATCAACACCACCTGGGTTTAATGTTATAGCTATAAGTTCGAATTTTTGAGGTGAGAATTTTTTATAATTATTTAAAATATGAAGAAGAGTTAAACTATCTTTACCCCCAGATAATCCAACTGCAATTTTATCTCCATCTTGTATCATATCAAAATCATTTATAGCTTGCCTTGCTTTACTTAATAACTTTTTCATAATATGGATGCCTCCTAAAAGCAAAATAGTACTTAAGCATTTATTATATCAAACTAGAATTTTTATAACAATTGTAATAATTTGCATTAAATAAAAAGTATTTTTTTAGTAACAAAACTAGATAATAAAATATATAAGATAACTAATAAAATTGAAAAATAAATAAACTAAGAAAACGATATTAATATATTTTATTTGAAAAAATTTTAGAAAATATTGCAAAGGTCAAAATATGTGCTTTTTTGTCTAGAAAAGGCATATATTTTTATGTTAAAATATGAAAGTGATTCTTATGGGAGGTCGAAGATAAAAATGGCAAATAATAAACAACCATACGCTTTAGTTTTTGGAGTATCAATATTTGATATAATCGGATTTACAAATGATAATTATAGATGTAACGACTCAAATCCAGGAAGAGTTAAAACTTCTTTTGGTGGAGTATGTAGAAACATAGCAGAAAATATGGCTAGAGTAGGAATAAATACAAAGTTCATATCAATATTAGGTGATGATGAAACAGGAAGAAGAATGATGGAACATTCTAAAGTCATGAACTATGATATGGAAGACTCTTTAATAATTAAAGGTGGAAGCACACCTACATACATGGCTGTTTTAAATCATGAAGGAGAACTTGAATCAGCAGTAGTTGATATGAAAGTAACTGATATGTTTACAACAGATTTTATAGATTCAAAATCAGAAATAATAAAAAATGCTGAATATATGTTTTTAGATTCGGATAAACCTGAAATTGTTGAATATATATTAAAAACTTTTGAAGGACAAACTAAATTTATTTTAGATCCTGTGTCTGCCTGTAAAGCTAAGCATATAAAACATTTAATAAAATATTTCCATACAATAAAACCTAATAGATATGAAGCAGAAATAATGTGCGGGTTTGAAATAAAATCAGAAGATGATTTAAGAAAAGCTGGTAAACACTTTATAGACTTAGGAATAGAAAATGTATTTATAAGTTTAGATGAAGATGGTATATATTATAATAACGGAACTGAAGAAGGAACTATAAAGGCAAACAATGTTCCTGTTGCAAATGTTACAGGAGCTGGAGATTCATTTGTAGCTGGGTTAGGATATGGTTACATGAGAAACGTAAGTTTAAAAGATACAGTTAAATATGCAGTAGCTATGTCTGTTTTAACTATAGCTCATGAAGATACTATACACCCAGAAATGAGCGATGATGTTGTTTTAGAACATATAGAGAATCTTAATTGGACGGAAAAATATACTAGAATTATAAAAGGACTATCTAAAATAGATAGCCCTTTTTTTATGTATTATTAGAATGCCCAGTTTCCATCTGTGAATATTTGAACTTTTTCACCGTTAGCTTTTTCACCAACTATGTTCATATCAGCAGAACCTATCATGAAATCAACATGAGTTATACTGAAGTTTATACCATGTTTATCTAAATCTTCTTGTGGTATGTTAACTCCGTTTTCAACACAGCTCTTATAAGCTGTACCTATAGCGAAGTGACAAGAAGCATTTTCATCATATAAAGTATTATAGAATACTATGTTTGTATCTGATATAGGAGATTTAAATGGAACTAAAGCAACTTCTCCAAGGTAGTGAGAACCTTCATCTGTATCTATTAATTTAGCTAAAGTATCATATCCTTCTTCAGCAGTAAAGTCTACTATTTTTCCATCTTTGAATGTTAATGTAAAGTTGTTTATAACATTTCCACCGTAAACAAGAGGTTTAGTACTTGCAACTACACCATTAACACCAAATTTATGAGGTAAAGTAAATACTTCTTCTGTTGGTATATTTGGGTTGAAGTTTACTCCATTTGGATCCTTTGAAGCTCCACTTGCCCATATATGGCCTTCAGGCAACTCCATAGTTATGTCTGTTTTACCAGATTTAAAGTATAAAGTTTTAAATTTGCTATCATTTAAGAAGCTCATTCTAACTTTTAAGTTTTTATTGTGTTGATTCCAAGCTTCTATTGGATCTTCTTGGTCAACTCTTGTGCAATGGAATATTGCTTCCCACATTTTATCTATAGCTTCCTCTTCAGAAACTCCTGGGAATACTTTTTTAGACCATTTTGCTGTAGGAACAGAAACTATACTCCATTTTGATTTATCAGATAAAGTATAAGATCTCCATTCTTGTAAAGCTTCAGCAGATGCTTTTTGGAAGTTTGCAACTTTTTGAGGGTCTACATCTTTTAATAAATCTGGATCTTGAGCATAAACAGTTAAGAACGCTCCACCTTCTTTAGCTATTTTTACGTATTGATCAGAAACCCAAGTTGGGAACTCGTTGAAAGTTTCATCGGGTGCATTTAAATACTTTATAAGAGTACATTCTTCATCTGACCATTCTATATGTACATCCTTAGCTCCTAGGTCATAAGCTTTTTTTACAACTTTTCTTACAAATGGAGCACACTCAAGAGGAGATCTAACTAATAACGTTTGTCCAGGTTGTATATTAACTCCTACCTTAACAGATAGCTCAGCATATTTTTCTAAATTTTTTTCTAAATTCATAAAGGCACATCCTTTCAAAATAATTGTATTTAAAATAAGAATAAGTCTTTCTTAGCCTAAGTATAACATCATTTTGTTAATACATTTATAGTTTTTTTTCAATATTAAAAAGTTGTACTATTCTAAAATGAAAGACTATTCAAACTTATTATTTTAACAATATTATTTAAATACCTATAAATTAATTTGAAAACGGATTGATTTTTTAAAAAGTAAATAATGTAACTATTTTGAGAACAATGAAAGATAGTATAAAACTATATATTTTGATATAATAATATTTATTATATTTGTAGATAGGAGGAATTAGATTTGCAGTTATATGATGCTATTTTTTATAGAAAATCTATAAAAAAATACTCTACAAAAAGATTAAGCATAAATATGTTTGAAGAAGTTCGAAATTTATGTGAAGACATGGATAGTTTAAATAAAGAAATAAAGATTAAGGCACATCCCATTTTAAAAGGGGATAGTTTGAAATTTATAATAAAGAAGAGACATAGACTAGTTGCTCCTCACTATATAGTTTTAACAGTTCAACTTCCTGAAGTAGAAGAGACAGAAGACGGGAAAGATAAAAAGATAGCTCCAATAAAATATTTAGATAGCGTAGGATTTGCTGGAGAAGAGTTAATTTTAAAATTAACAGAAATGGGATTAGCAACAAGTTGGATAGACGATAATTTTAATAAAGAGTCTATATTAGACTTTGTACATTTAGAAGAGAATGAAAAACCAGTAATATTAATAGCTTTAGGGTTTCCAGATGGAAATGAATTGTTTAGAAAAGAAAATGAAAATATAGATAGAAAACCAATAAAAAAATTGCTAAAAATGTAGATGAAAAATGGACTAATATAATTGAATGTGTAAGAATAGCGCCATCATACAAAAACTCGCAACCATGGAGATTTTATCAAAATAATGGATCTCTTGATATATATATGAAAAAGATTCAGATGAAAATATGAATCAAATTAACATGGGGATAGCTTTAAAGCATTTTGAAATTGGATGTAAATATCATAATATAGATTTTGAATATGTAAAATTAGATGTTAAAGACAAAATAAGAAAAGAATATTATATAAGTGTCGTATAATTAAGGAGTAACTCTATTTTTATATAGGGTTACTCTTTAATTTTGTAGAATTTAATAGAAAGGTATATGGGGATATGTTTCATTTTTATATGCTTTTGACCAGTATAGGGGTATATTTAAGTTTCATAAATCTTTATGATTTTAAGAGAAATAAAATAAAATTAATTTTTTATTTCATTATTTTATATATAGGATTGTCTGTAACAGCCAGATATTTTAAAAATTTCACCATTATATGGATTAAATATTATAAATGCTATTGTAGTTTATAAAATTACGAAAAAAACATTGTTAACTATAGCAATACCTCTTATGTCGACAGTTCTATATATAACTGTTAATGTCTTTTGTTATAACATGCTTGCCTTTTTAACAGGGGTAAATATATATAAGTTAGAAAACTATATTTACCTGATTTGTTATTATACTATTACATATATAATAATTGTAATGGTTTCTAAATTTTTAAATAATACATTTATAAATAATATAGAAGAATTTAGTATATTAGATAGATTTAAACTTCAAGTATTAATTATATTAACGAGTATATTATCTATTTGCATATACTTTGAAACAAATAGCCAAACGAATGTAGTTTGTGCACTGGGATTAGAAATGGACAGAAATGGAGTATTGCCATTTATGTATTTTATAACTTTTTTATGTACTATATTTCTTATTATGTTAATAAATAATCAAAAAAGGATTAAAGAAATAGATGAGTATAATAAAAAGTTAGAATATGCAACTAATGAAATGAAAAAATTTAGGCATGATTATAAAAATATAATGTTATCTATGTGTGGACATATAGAATCTAATGATTTAGATGGGTTGAAAAGTTTTTTTATTCGCATATTGAATGCTTAAGTAAGGAATTAGATTTATTTAATTTAACGTGGTCATCAATAGGTAATATAGAGTGTATAGAAGTTAAAGGGGTAGTAGCTTCTAAGTTAATACAAGCTGAAAAAACAAAATAAAAACAAACTTACATATTCCACATGTCATATCAGAAGTTAATTTTAATATATTGGATTTATGTAGGATATTAGGGATCCTTTTAGATAATAGTATAGAGGCTTGTTTGGAGTCTCAAAACCCATCTCTGAATATTTTAATTTTAGAAAAACAAATCTTACATCTATAATTATTTCAAATACATATAAGCAAAAGGTTGAAGATATATCGTTATTATTTGAAAAAGGATTTTCATCAAAGGGAGAAGAAAGAGGAATGGGTTTAAGCAATCTAAAAGATATATTAAAAAATTATGATAATGCATTTTTTAATATAAAAATTGAAGATGAGTTTATTCAACAGTTAGATATATATAAATAAGGAGGAGTTAGGATGAGGATATTTATATGTGAGGATGATAAAGAGCAAAGGCGTAAGCTAGAAGAGTCTATATTATCTATTTTAGAAATTGAAGATATAGGTGGAGAAATAACATTATCTACTGATTCGTCACAAGAAATTTTAAGTCATATATCAGAGTTTAAGGATAGAGGAATATATTTCTTAGATATTAATATTGGTGGAGATGTGAATGGAATTCAACTAGCTAAACAAATAAATGAAATAGATACAAAAGCTATTATAGTTATAATTACATCACATAAAGATATGAGTCATCTTACTTTTAAATATCATATAGGGGCTATAGATTATATAGTTAAAGAAAATTTTGAAGAAGTAAGTAAAAGAGTCAAGGAATGTATATTAGTTGCAAATGAAAAGATAAAGAATGAATTAGAAGAAGATTGTTTTTTTATTGATAAAGTAGATAAAATAGAAAAAGTTAAATATAATGATATTTTATATTTTGAAACGTGTAAAAAAAGATTTATAGCTCTTAGAACAGAAAATAGTTATATAGAATTTAGTGGTACTTTAAAAGAGCTAGAATCTCAGTTAGATAATAGATTTATCAGATGTCATAAATCTTATATAATAAATAAATTAAAAGTTAAAAGTATAGATAAAAAACAGAGAATTATCACTATGGAAGGTGGTAATAAATGCTACGTATCTTTATTACTGTTGAAAAAAACTATAGATAGTATTTTAGTTTAGCTTACTATGTAAAGGTTTTAAAAATAGTTGACATGACTATAAATAAATGTAATAATTATAAAAAAGAGAAAGCTTTAAATTATCCCGAGAGGATATTAAGCGAGTTTGATAAAAATGAAAATAAAACTTCCTTGAAAGTAGTCCAGAGAGGCTAGTAAGGTTATATATGAAGATATGTTTAATTTGTGTACATATAACCTCTAACTGGATTAGTTAGAGGTTTTTTTATTTATAATGTAAAAATCAAATAATAAAGTCTTTTAAACTAGTCCAGAGAGGCTGGGAAAGATATCATCATAACAAAAAATCGTTATGAAATATTGAATCCTTACACCTCTATAGGTGTAAGGATTTTCTGATATTAGGGGCTTTATATAAAAAAGGAGAGAGTAAAATGATAAATGGAAAAGACAAGCTGATTGTAGCTATAGATACTAACGACTTTGATAAAGCTAAGGAATTAATAGATAAGCTAGAAAATAGTGTTGATATATTTAAGGTTGGGTTAGAACAATATGTAGCAACAAGAGGGAAAACTGTAGATTATTTAAAAGAAAAAGGTAAAAAAATATTTTTAGATTTAAAGTTTCATGATATTCCAAATACAATGCAAAGTGCAGTAAGAGCAGCAGTAAGAGATAATGTTTGGTTAATGACAATCCATGTTTCTGATATGGAAGGTATGAGACAGTGTGCATTAGCTGCAAAAGAAGAAGCGGAAAAATTAGGAATAGAAAAACCAATAATAGTAGGAGTTACAGTATTAACTTCTTTAAGCGATAGAGATTTACAAGATATAGGATGCAATATGACAACTCAAGAATTAGCAATAAAAAGAGCTAAACTAGCTAAAGAAGCTGGTATAGATGGAATAGTTTGTTCTGCTCAAGAGGTTGATAGAATAGTAGACTCTTGTGGAAGTGAGTTTGTTACAGTATGTCCAGGAATAAGACCTAAGACCGCTGATGATGGAGATCAAAAAAGAGTTGTTACACCAAAAGATGCTATAAATAAAGGAGCTCACTATTTAGTTGTTGGGAGACCTATAACTAAGGCAGAAAATCCAAGTGAAGCTGCTGAAAAAATAATAAATGAAATAGAAAATGCTTAAAGGGAGGTAAGTTATGAAAGCTAGATTAATATTAGAAGATGGAACTATATTTGAAGGTAAAGCTTTTGGATATTTAAAGGATAGTGTAGGAGAGGTAGTCTTTAACACTTCAATGACAGGATATGGAGAAGTTTTAACAGACCCATCATACTATGGTCAAATAGTAACAATGACTTACCCACTAATAGGAAACTATGGAATAAATTTAGAGGATGTAGAATCATCAGGAGTTCATGTGAAGGGGTTTATAGTAAGAGAAAAGTCAGATAATCCAAATAACTTTAGATGTGAAATGGATATAGACACTTATTTGAAACAAAATAAAATTATAGGACTTGAAGGAATAGATACAAGAGCATTAACTAAGATTTTAAGAAATAATGGAACTATGAGAGGAATAATAACTTTAGAAAACTTTACATTAGAAGATGTTGTTTCTAAAATAGGAAAATTCTCAAATACAGAAGCTGTTAAAACAGTTACTAGAAAAGAGAAAGAATATATAAAAGGAAATGGACCTAAAGTAGCAGTTATGGACTTTGGGGTTAAACAGAATATACTAAGATCATTTAAAGCAAGAGGATGCGATTTAGTTGTATTCCCAGCAACAACAAGTGCTGATGAAATACTTAAGGAAAATCCCGATTTAATATTCTTATCTAATGGACCTGGAGATCCAGAAGATTTAGAAGATGTTATAAAAAATATAAAAGAATTAATAGGTAAAAAACCTATAGCAGGTATATGCTTAGGACATCAATTACTAGCTTTAACACTTGGAGGTCAAACAGGAAAACTTAAGTTTGGACATAGAGGTGGAAATCATCCAGTTAAAGATTTAGAAGACCAGAAAGTATATATAACATCTCAAAATCATGGATATTATGTATCTAGAATGCCAGAAAACATGGAAGTAACACATATAAATTTAAATGATAATACTGTTGAAGGTATGAGACATAAAGAATTACCAATATACAGTGTTCAGTACCACCCAGAGGCTTGTCCAGGGCCAAAAGACAATGATTATATATTTGATAAGTTTTTAGCACTAATATAAGCGATTGTTTAAATTAACTTAGATAAGGAGAAATAAATTATGCCTAAAATAGATAATATAAAAAAGACATTAGTACTAGGTTCAGGACCGATAATAATAGGACAAGCAGCTGAGTTTGACTATTCAGGAACACAAGCTTGCCAAGCTTTAAAAGAAGAGGGAATAGAAGTTGTTTTAATAAATAGTAACCCAGCTACAATAATGACTGATGAAGAAGTAGCGGATAAGATATACATAGAACCATTAACAATAGAATTTATAGAAAAAATAATAGAAAAAGAAAGACCAGATAGTATATTAGCAGGAATGGGAGGTCAAACAGGACTTAACTTAGCTGTTGAACTTCATGATGCAGGAATACTTGATAAATATAATGTAAGAGTTTTAGGAACTTCTATAGATTCTATAAAAAAAGGTGAAGACAGAGATTTATTTAGAGAAGTAATGAAAGAAATAAATCAACCAGTAGTTATTAGTGATATAGTAACTAACTTAGATGATGGGTTATCATTTGCAGATAAAATAGGATATCCGGTTGTAGTAAGACCTGCATACACTCTAGGTGGAACTGGAGGAGGTATAGCTGATAACGAGGAAGAGCTAACAGAAATACTTTCACAAGGATTACAGTTAAGTCCAGTAAGCCAAGTACTACTTGAAAAAAGTATAAAAGGTTGGAAAGAAATAGAGTATGAAGTAATGAGAGACTCTAATGGTAACTGTATAACAGTATGTAATATGGAAAATATAGATCCAGTTGGAGTTCATACAGGAGACAGTATAGTAGTAGCACCGAGTCAAACTTTAAGTGACAAAGAATATCAAATGCTTAGAAAAGCATCAATAGATATAATAAATGCTATAGAAGTTCAAGGTGGATGTAATGTTCAAATAGCTTTAAATCCTCACAGTTTAGAGTATGCAATAATAGAAATAAACCCAAGAGTAAGTAGATCTTCTGCACTTGCATCAAAGGCTACAGGGTATCCAATAGCTAAGGTTGCAGCTAAAATTGCATTAGGATATACATTGGATGAAATACAAAATGCTGTTACTAAAAAGACTTATGCATGTTTTGAACCTACACTAGATTATGTAGTTGTAAAAATACCTAAATGGCCATTCGATAAATTTAAACAAGCTAACAGAAAGTTAGGAACAAAGATGATGGCTACAGGAGAAATAATGAGTATAGGAAGTAATTTTGAAGCAGCTATACTTAAAGGAATAAGATCTCTTGAAATAGGAAAATACTCATTAGTTCATAAGGCATCTGAAGATAGAAGCATAGAAGAATTAAAATCAAGAGTAGTAGTTCCTGATGATGAAAGGCTATTCGATTTAGCTGAAATGATAAGAAGAGGCTATAAGATAGAAATGATAGAACAAATCACTGGGGTTGATAAGTGGTTTATAAATAAATTTAAGTGGATAGTAGAACAAGAAGAAAAGTTAAGAGGAATGCATATTGAAGATTTAAATAAAGAATATTTACTAGAGTTAAAGAAAAAAGGATTCTCAGATAAAGGAATAGCTGATTTAATGAAAATAAGTCCAGCTAAAGTTTATGAGTTAAGAAGTTTATACAATATAAACCCATCATATAAAATGGTTGATACTTGTGGAGGAGAATTCGATGCTTTATCTCCATATTACTACTCAACTTACGAACAATACGATGAGGTAGTAGTAAGTGATAAGAAAAAAGTAATAGTTTTAGGGTCTGGACCAATAAGAATAGGTCAAGGTATAGAATTTGATTATTGCTCAGTTCATTGTGTAAAATCTTTAAGAGCACAAGGAATAGAAACTATAATAGTAAATAACAATCCAGAAACAGTAAGTACAGACTTCGATACTTCTGATAAATTATACTTTGAACCACTAACAGAAGA
Source organism: Paraclostridium sp. AKS73 (assembly GCF_025671395.1). Classification (NCBI taxonomy): domain Bacteria; kingdom Bacillati; phylum Bacillota; class Clostridia; order Peptostreptococcales; family Peptostreptococcaceae; genus Paraclostridium; species Paraclostridium sp. AKS73. Next base: position 21,794 of record NZ_JAIXHU010000021.1, read on the forward strand.
AGAAGTTTTAAATATAATAGAAAAAGAAAATCCAGATGGAGTTATACTTCAATTTGGAGGACAGACAGCTATAAAATTAGCTAAATTCCTAGATGAAAAGAAAATAAAGATATTAGGAACTAGTTGCAAGGATATAGATGCAGCTGAAGATAGAGAGAAGTTTGATGAGTTATTAGAAAAACTAGATATAAATAGACCAAAAGGTAAAGCTATATGGTCAGTGAATGAAGGTATCGAAGAAGCTAAAAAGTTAGGATATCCAGTGCTTGTTAGACCTTCATATGTTCTAGGTGGTCAAGGAATGGAAATAACTTATGATGAAAACAAGTTAGCTCAATATTTAAAAGATGCATTTTTAAGAGATACTAAAAATCCTGTACTTATAGATAAATACTTAACTGGTAGAGAAATAGAAGTAGATGCTATATGTGATGGAGAAGAAATATTAATACCAGGTATAATGGAACATTTAGAGAGAGCTGGGGTTCACTCTGGAGATAGTATAACAATGTATCCGAGTCAAAATATAAGTGATGAAATAAAAGCAAAAATATTAGATTATACGAAAAAAATTGCGTTAGAGTTAAATGTATTAGGAATGGTTAATATCCAGTTTATAGAGTTCCATGGAGAACTGTATATAATAGAGGTTAATCCAAGAGCAAGTAGAACAGTTCCATATATAAGTAAGGTTAGTAAAGTGCCTATAGTAGATTTAGCTACGAAATGTATGTTAGGGGCTAAGTTAAAAGATTTAGGATATGGAACAGGAGTTTATAAAGAGCCTAAGTTAATATCTGTGAAAGTTCCAGTATTCTCAATGTCAAAGCTTGCTAAGGTAGATGTAAGCTTAGGGCCTGAAATGAAATCTACAGGAGAAGTTTTAGGAGTAGGAGAAACTTTAGAAGAAGCTTTATACAAAGGATTCTTAGGTGCTGGTAAAAAGATGTCTAATAAAAGAGGTGTTGTTCTAGCAACTATAAATAACTATGATAAAGATGAGTTTATAGAAATAGCTAAAGATATGAATGAGTTAGGATATACATTTGTAGCAACAGAAGGAACGGCTGAATCTTTAAGAGAAAATGGAATAGAAGCTACAATAGTAAATAGAGTAGAAGAAGCTAGACCTAACATATTAGATGTTATAAGAAACAAGCAAGTTGATATAGTAATAAATACACCTACTAAAGGAAATGACTCAACTAGAGATGGGTTCAAGATAAGAAGAACAGCTACGGAGTTTTCAACAGAAGTAATGACTTCGTTGGATACATTAAAAGCTTTAGTAGAAGTTAAGAAAAAGAAATAAATAGAGATGGATTAGCAGTTTACAATATAGCAGACTAAGAGATTATGGAGTTGTTTTTAGATAATTAAAACAACTCCATATTTTTTAAAAATTCTAATTTTACTCCCTTATATCGATATTTTAGTCCAAAAATATTGTTAAAAAATAAAAAATGATAATATTTGACATAAAAGAGATGTAACACAAGAGGATATTAGGGAGGTCAATACATGAAAGCTTTAAAAAAAGTATCGAATATACTGTGCGTATTAGGGTTATGTACTCTTATGGGTGGGACTTCTTATGCATGGGATGGTAAAAAAGATGGAACAGGTACACATTCATTAATAGCAGAACATGGGTTAAGTATGCTGAATAATGATTTAAGTGGAAATGAATCTCAGCAAGTTAAAGATAATATTAAAATATTAAATGAATACTTAGGGGATTTAAAGTTAGGGTCTACATATCCAGATTACGATCCTAATGCATATGATCTATATCAAGATCATTTCTATGATCCTGACACTGGAAACAACTTTACTATCGATAATAGTTGGTATGCATCATATCCTATATATGATACAGCAGAAACTCAAGTTAGAAAGTTTACTACATTAGCTAAAAATGAATGGGAAAAAGGGAACTTCAAAGAAGCTACATTCCTTTTAGGACAAGGATTACATTATCTAGGGGATTTAAATACTCCATATCATGCTTCAAATGTAACTGCAGTAGATAGTCCTGGGCATGTTAAATATGAAACATTTGTAGAAGAAAGAAAAGATAACTATGCTTTAAATACTTCAGGAAATGATACTACATCAGGTGTATATAAAGAAGCTATGGAAAATGCAAGTTTTAATAAATGGATGACACAAAACTCTATCAAATATGCTAAGATAGCTAAAGACTTATATTATAGTCATTCAACTATGAGTCATAGTTGGGATGATTGGGATTATTCTGGAAGAGAAGCTATAAAAAATTCTCAAGTATGTACTGCTGGATTTTTATATAGATTCATGAATGAAGTTTCTAATGAAAATACAGGAGATAATGATTCATTAACTAATGAATTCAATATAGTATTAAAGACTGCAGATAATAAATATGCAGGAACTGATGATAATGTATATTTCGGATTTGAAACAAATGAAGGTAAGAAATTTGAATGGAAATTAGATAATGCAGGAAATGACTTTGAAAGAAATCAAGTAGACAACTATATATTAAAAACAAAAGATGGAGAAGAAGTAGATATAAATAATATATCTAACTATTGGATAAGAAAAGAAAAATTAACATCTATAAGTGATGATTGGGAGTTAAGTAACTTAAAATTAATCGCAAATGGAAAAGTAATACAACAACAAGATGTAAATAAAGTATTTACAGGTAACGAAACTTACTATATAAATAAATAATAAAAAAAGCTGTTTAATAAATTTACTAAACAGCTTTTTTATTTTAAGCATTTGGAGCTATTGGTACATAAGTTCTTTGAGCTAACTCTTGGTCAATCATTAAAAGACCAGCAGGATCATTTTTTAGTAATCTTAACTTTCTAACTATTTTTTCCATGCTTTCTTCTTCTTCAGATTGCTCATCTATAAACCATCTTAAGAAAGAAGATGTTGTGTGATCTTTTTCAGATATTGCTAAATCAGTTAACTCATGAATTGAATTAGTTATAAGTTTTTCGTGGTTTAAAGCTAATTCAAATACTTCTAAAGGACTTTCAAAGTCAGCTTTAGGTTGTTCAATAGCTTGTAAAATTATTTTTCCACCAGCTCTACTTATGTAATTGAATAACTTATAAGCATGATCTCTTTCTTCTTTAGCCTGTACATTAAAGAAATTTGCAAAACCATCTAAATTGTTATCCATGAAGTATGCCTCCATAGACATATAAAAATATTCAGAGAAGAACTCCATTTGAAGCTGATTGTTTAATGCATCTAAAATTTTTTGACTTGCCATAAAAAACCCCTCCTAAGTAAACATTTAAAATTTTAATACAATACTATTATACAATAGTATTGCCAAATTTTAAGAATAAGTATATAAACTCTTTAAAATACTCAAAATATCAAGTAATAATATGATATAATACATAAATTGAGATTAATTTTTTAGGAGGAAATCAATGTTATTATTAGCTGATAAATGGAAAGATTATGAACTTATAGATATGGGTAACGGAGAAAAATTAGAGCGTTGGGGAAATGTTGTTTTAAGAAGACCAGATCCTCAAGTTATGTGGCCAATTGCGGAAGAAAAAGGATTATGGAAAAACCCACATGGACATTACCACAGAAGTAGTAGAGGTGGAGGTCAATGGGAACATAAAAAGAAATATCCAGAAAAGTGGACAATAAGTTATAAAAACCTTAAATTCAATATAAGTCCAACTGGGTTTAAGCATACAGGATTATTCCCAGAGCAAGCTGCTAACTGGGATTGGTCAATGGATATGATAAAAAATGCTGGCAGACCTATAAAAGTTTTAAATTTATTTGCATATACAGGTGGAGCAACTGTTGCTTGTGCAGCTGCTGGAGCGGAAGTATGTCATGTTGATGCATCTAAAGGTATGGTAACTTGGGCAAAGGAAAATTTACAAACTTCTGGATTAGGAGATAGAAAAGTAAGATTTATAGTAGATGATGTTGTTAAGTTTGTAGAAAGAGAAATTAGAAGAGGAAATAAATACGATGCTATAATAATGGATCCACCTTCATATGGAAGAGGTCCTAAAGGTGAAGTATGGCAAATAGAAGAAAAATTATATGGATTAGTTGAACTATGTACAAAAGTTTTATCAGATAAGCCTTTATTCTTCTTAATAAACTCATACACAACAGGATTATCTCCAATTATACTTGAGCATATATTAGATGCAACAGTTGCTAAGCATGCTAAAGGTGGAAATATATATGGTGGAGAAATAGGATTACCTACATCAAAAGATGGAAAAGTTCTTCCTTGCGGTATATTTGGAAGATGGGAGTCTAAATAATGGTAAAAGTATTATATGAAGATAATCATTTATTAGTTGTAGAAAAGCCTGTAAATATATTATCGCAAGGTGATGATACTAATGATAAAGATATGGTTAATCTTTTGAAGCAATATGTAAAAGTTAAATACAATAAACCTGGAAATGTGTTTATAGGACTTGTACATAGGCTAGATAGACCTGTAGGTGGAGCGATGGTGTTTGCAAAGACATCTAAAGCTGCATCTAGACTATCTGAACAAGTCAGAAATAAAACATTCAAAAAGACATACAGGGCTGTATTAAATGGGAGTATGAAAAAAGATGCAGATACTTTAAAAGATTTTCTTTATAAAAATAAGAAGACTAATATGGTCAGTGTAGTTAATAAAGATCATAAAGATGCTAAAAATGCAGAATTAAGTTATACTACGTTAGGCAAAAAAGATAAATTTAGCTTAGTTGAAGTTGATTTAAAAACTGGAAGATCTCATCAAATAAGAGTTCAATTCTCAAGCAGAAGACATCCTCTATTTGGAGATCAAAGATATGGTCAAAATATAAATAAAGTTGGAGATCAAATAGCATTATGGTCTTATAAAATTGAAATATATCATCCGACTACTAAGGAAAAAATGGAATTTATCTGTGAACCACCTAATGAATATCCTTGGAATAAGTTTATTGAGTAAATTGGTAGATAGGGGGGGACAAGTATGAATAAGTATTATTCTATAGGAGAGATGGCTAAGTTAAATAAAGTTAGTGTACAAACGTTAAGGTACTATGATCAAATAGATCTATTAAAACCTGTTTATGTTGATAAAGAGAGTAACTATAGATATTATTCAATAGATCAATTTCCACAATTAGATTTAATAAAATATTTAAAGTATCTAGGAATGCCATTAAATGATATTAAAATTAAATTTAATAATAGTGATGAAGAAATGTTAGAACTATTAATTAACAAGATAGAAATGATAAATGAAAGTATATTAGAACTACAAACAATGAAACGAATACTTTCAAAGAGAAAAGAAATATTAGAAAAATCAATAAAAGAACACGAAATAGAGGTTATATTTAGAAAACACATACCTAAAAGAAGTGTATTGCAAGTAGATCATGAAGAGAAATATGATCAAAATGAAGCGCTTAATTTAGCTAGAAGAAAGTTAGCTAATGATGTTGAAGAAAGTATGTCTATGTTTTATGGTGGAGTTAGTGGAATAATTGATACAGAAGAGTTTATAGAAAATAAAATAGTTAAGTATAAAAGTAGTTTTTTAGTAATGGAGAAAGAACATTACATTACAAAAACTAATATTAATATTAATATTAACGAGATAGAATCAGGGGATTTTATATGTATAAGGTATAGTGGTAACTATGAAAATAACTATAAATATATACAAAAGCTAATAGATTATATAGAATACAAAAGAATACCTATAGAAAATGGTATTTATGAAGTACCTATAATAGATCCAATGGCAACAAATGATAAATCGAAATTGCTAACTGAACTACAAATACCTGTTTTAAAAAGGGAAATAGATTTAAGATGCTTAGTATAAATAATAAAATGAGGAATTAGCAGCTTATAATAGGGGGATTTTAGTTATGAATAAGAAATTGAAAACTTTTTTAGCATGCTTAAATATTGATAGAAAAGTAGTAGGTGTAAAGTTTTTGTTTACAAAAGAAGAATACGATAAAGTAGATACAAGACCTTCAAAAACGAAGTTATCATACTGTATGATGGTAAATATTGCATCGAGTGGTAGGTCAATAAAAGTAAGAGAGGAACATTTTTGGTGTAGTTCCTCAGCAAGAGCTTTTGGAATTAAAGAGATAGATGATAAAATAACATCAGGGAGAGAATATTACTCATATGGACTTTATAATGAATTAGGAAATGCTAGAAAAGTATTTGAAGAAATGATTTATTTAAATCATAAAATATATGGAATAGAACTGAGACCAATAGAAGAGTTTAAAGAAAAACCTCATGTAGTAATAATTATTAGCCAACCATACGATATAATGAGAATAGTACAAGGGTACTCGTATAAATATGGATATGCTAATCAAATTAAGTTTGCAGGCAACCAAGGATTATGTTCTGAATTAACTATTAGACCATATATGAATAATGATATTAATATTTCACTTTTATGCTCGAATACAAGACATTCTTGCAACTGGAAAAGTGATGAAATGGGCATAGGTATACCCTATACTTTATATGAAGATATAATGGATGGAGTAATAAATACTATGAATTATGTTGAGCCTGATTATAGAAAAGAATTTATATCTAGTAAATTAAAAGAAGATAATTTAGAAGTTGATGTAAATTTTGGGGAAAATTATTATGATTCATGTTTAGGAGTAGCAAAACTAGATAAATAATTTATTTGAATGAATATATATTTTTATAAAATAGCAGATTTTATGAATAAAAATATGGTTAACGCCCTATAACTCTATAGTGAATATAGAGTTATAGGGCGTTTATTTTATGCTTAGACCTAGAAAAGTGTTAAAAAAGATTGAAAAATGTTTTATTTTGGGATTGACTCTACAGTTACTATAGAGTGTATAATCTTTTATGTGAAAAGAGAATTAATAAAAAACTAAATCTAGGAGGAGTAAAGTGAATAATAATTTAAATTATGATTTAGAAACTAAATTGGTTCATGGTGGTCATAAACCAGATTCATCTACAGGGGCTTTAGCATCGCCAATATACCAAACAGCAACTTTTGCAGCAAATACAGTAGAACATTTTGAAGAACTATGTCAAACATGGGGATATGTTTATACAAGGGAGTGTAATCCAAATCTGACTGAATTAGAAACTAAATTGTGTATGATTGAAGGTGGGGAAAACGCTGTTGTAAGCGCGTCTGGAATGGGAGCTATAGCATCAACTGTATTGGCTCTAGTTAAAAGTGGTGATCATATAATTTGTTCAGAGGGAGTATTTTCGCATACTAAAATCTTGATGGAAGAACTTTTGACTAAATTCGGGGTAGAAGTATCGTTTGTAAATGCAGTGAATTCAGATAATATAGAGAAAGAGTTAAAGAAAAATACTAAGTTTGTATATATAGAAAGCCCAATAAATCCAACTTTAGATTTAGTTGATATAAAAACTGTTTGTAATATTGCACATGAAAATAAAAGTTTAGTAATAGTAGATAGTACATTTGCTACTCCTATAATTCAACAACCAATAAAATTAGGTGCAGATATAGTAATACATAGTTTGACTAAATTTATTAATGGACATGGAGATTCTTTAGGAGGAGCTGTTATTGGTTCAAAAGAATTAATAGAATTAGTTAGATGGCCAAGTTTATGCTGTTTTACAGGATCATCACTACCGCCAATGAATGCGTGGCTTATAACAAGAGGAATTAAGACTTTAGATATGAGAGTTAAGAGACATTGTGAAAATGCATTAGAAATAGCTAATTTCTTAGAAAGTCAAGGTTGTGTAGAAGTAGTAAAATATCCGGGTCTAAAGTCACACCCTCAACATGAGTTGTGCAAGGCTCAAATGAATGGACTTGGAGGCGGTATAGTTTCATTTAAACTAAAAGATGGAATAAATGGATTTACTAGGGATGAAGTTAGTAGAAAATTAATAAATTCTTTAAAACTGGTTACAATAGCGACAAGTTTAGGAGAAGAGCATACTTTAGTTCAAATGAATGGGGAGAATTTAATAAGGGTATCGGTTGGATTAGAATCAGCACAAGATATAATAAATGATTTTACACAAGCTATAGAAGAAGTTACTACGTATATATAAAAATAAGTTTTTTAAATTTTTTACAAGTATTAAATAAATAGGAGGACAATATGAAAGATAACAAAAATTTTAAAAGGTACTTTTTAATATTCGTATTAGCGTTCGGGACTACAGCGATGTATAGTCTACCATATATGAAATCATCATTTTATGACCCTATGCAAAAAGCTTTAAATTTATCGCATACACAAATAGGTAATTTATTAAGTGTATATGGAATAGTAGGAATGATTTCTTATTTTGTAGGAGGATGGTTTGCAGATAAGTTTTCTGTAAAAATATTAATTCCATTTTCTTTAATATCATCAGGGTTATTAGGATTTTATTTTGCTACTTTTCCGTCATATGACAAGATATTATTAATATTTGTATTATGGGGATTTACAACAATATTAACTTTCTTTGCAGGGTCAATTAAAGTTATAAGAATGCAAGGTGATGAATCTGAACAAGGACGATTATTTGGGTTCAATGAAGGTTTATCAGGAGTATCAGGAACGCTTATATCTTTTATAGGATTATATTTATTTGGGAAGATGACTGATATAATAATAGGGTTTAAGTATGTTGTCTGGTTATATTCAGGAGCATCTATATTATGTGGAATATTATTATACTTCTTAATCCAAGATAATAAAGAAGAAAAAAGCTCAGATAAGGCACTTACTTTAAAGGAATTAGCAAAAGTAGTTACTATGCCTAAGGCATGGTTAATAGGTCTTATAATATTCTCTACATATTTAGTGTTTTCAAGTTTAACTTATTTAAGTCCATATTTATCTGAAGTTTATGTAATGCCAATGACTTTAGTTTCAGCTTTATCAATAGTAAGAACGTATGTTATAAAAATGGGAGCATCTCCAACTGCAGGAGTAGTAGCGGATAAGGCAGGGTCATCTATAAAAGTTATGTTTATAGGATATATACTAACAGCTATAAGTATAGGAGCATTTTTAATAATACCTAAAGAGAACGGTTTTATGATGATAGCGGTTATAAACATGATAGTTCTAAGTGCTATATTGTTTGGATTTAGAGGTATATATTTTGCATCGGTTTCTGAGTCTAATATTTCTATGGAAAAGACAGGTATTGTAGTAGGGTTTGCATCACTAATAGGATTTTCTCCAGATGCATTTTATTATACATTAGCAGGTAACTGGTTAGATACTTATGGTCAAACTGGATACACATATATATTTATACTTTCAATAGTGGCAGCTATAATAGGTATAGTATCAACGTTCATATTAAATAAAATAAATCAAAAAGAAAAACAATTATCAAAGAATCAAGTTGCATAGGTTTATTATAAAAATATCAGACTTTACTCATATTATGATTGAGTACCGTCTGATATTTTATATTTATTTTATAAAAAATAGATATACTTATCTAGCTTAATAAAATGGTATATTAAAGAGGGTTATAATTATGGATAGAAAAGTTATAGATAATGAAGTAAATGATATAAACAGAAAACCTAAAATTAGAAAGTCTATATTTATACCTATGATAGTGATATTTTTAAGTATTATTATAGTAGGTATTATATCTCCTAAGGATTTATATAATATACAAAACTATGTTGTAGGAATAGCATTTGATAACTTTGGATGGTTATTTCAATTATCTGCTATATCATTTGTTATTATTTGTGTATGGTTGATGTTTTCTAAATATGGGAGTATAAAACTTGGAGGTAAAGATTCTAAACCTACGTTAACTTATTGGAATTGGTTTACAATATCGCTTACTTCTGGAATAGGTACGGGGATATTGTTTTGGGGAATTGCAGAACCTATCACTCATTTTATGAATCCTCCACATGTAGGAGTAAATATAGAAGGTGGAGGAGAGGTTGCAGCAATGTTAGCTATGAATATATCTTATACACATTGGACGTTTATACCATATGCTATATATGCAGCATCAGGCGTGATGATAGCATTTGCTGTATATAATATGAATTTACCTTGTAGGGTTAGTTCGGTATTATATACATTAAGAAATAGAAGAGTAAGCAAAGTTACAGAATCTATAATAGATAACATATGCTTATTTGCTATTTGTGGAGGGGTGGCATCGTGTTTAGGTGTTGGAACTATGCAGATAGGAAAGGGATTGGAACAAGTGTTAGATATACCTAATACAAAAATCACTTGGTTATTTATAGTTGGACTAATAGTTGTAATATATATAATTTCTAGTATTACAGGTATAGAAAAAGGTGTAAAATGGATAGCGGATAAAAATACTAAGTTATATATTATATTACTTGGATTTGTTTTTATAGTAGGGCCAACTACATTTATTTTATCTTTAGGTACGCAGTCTTTAGGTTATACACTTGATAATTTACTACAAGTTTCTACTTATTTAAGTCCTATAGATAAATCTGATTGGCCAAGGTGGTGGTCTGTTTATTACTGGGCTATATGGTTAGCGTATGCTCCTATCATGGGAATGTTTTTCGCTCTTATAAGCAAAGGCAGAACTATAAAAGAATTTATGATTATGAATTTTATTGTTCCATCAATATTTGGAGTAATATGGTTTATAGTTTTTGGTGGAGCATCTATATATCAACAGATAAATGGTATTGATTTATGGGGAACTATGAATAGTTTAGGAACAGAGGCATCGCTATTTTTATTCATAAAGGCATATCCTTTTTCGTCGATGATAGCTATATTATTTATAGTTGGAATATTTATATCTATAGTAACTATGTGTGACACTATGACTACTACAATATCAAACTTATCTATTAATAGTGAAAAATATCAAGATAATAAAATTCCTTGGAATATAAAAGTTTTTTGGGGAGTATCTATGGCCTTGATTGCGATTGTAAACTTATTATCCTCTAATGAGGGCATAAGTGGAATAGATGCAACTAAACAACTAGCAACAGTTACAGGATTTCCGATATTGTTTATAATGATAATTTTAGTATTTTGTGGAATTAAAATGATAATAAACAATAAAGAGTATGATGAAAATTCTAAATAGGATAGAAAAAAACTGTGTGAATTATTATAATATAATAAATAGTATACAAATCCACTGAGATCAAAAAATATTTTAGATTATATTAAATTTTGTAAACTTAAGAGTTATATTAGGAAGGATATTATAGATAATGAATAGATATAAAGGTTTTTACATAACAAAATGTAGTGGAAATAATATATTTTCTTATGATGAAAGAAAAAATAAAAAAATATTTGTTCCTAAGTTGATAGAAGGAAATTTGGATTCTGTAAAGGTTGGAGAAAAAATAGTATTTAGTGAAATTGATTTTGATAAAGAAATAAATGCTATCGGATTAGAAAATATGGTTAAGTTTAACTATAAAGATAAAGATATCTATATTTTTGATAACCATAATCACTCCTTTTACTTTTGGATTAAAAGTTTAAAAAAGGTATGTTTAATAAAGGATGCAAATTAGTTCACATAGACCAACATAAAGACATGAGAGAGCCCGAAGATTATAACGTTGATGTAAATGATATGGATGATGTATTTAGGTACACAAACTATGTTTTAAATGTAGGAAACTTTATAAAACCTGCATTACATCACGATATATTTTCAGAAGTTGTAATAATAGATAGCACTTATGGATTTGACTTAGATGTTGATGGTGAAATAGTATTAGATATAGATTTAGATATATTTTCTAAAGATATGGAATATATATCCTATGATTTAAGAGTAAATAAGATAAAAGAATATATAGATAGAGCTAAGGTTATAACTATTGCAAGTAGCCCGTTTTTTATAGAACAGGACTATGCTATAAAAGTATTAAAAGAATTATTCAATTATGATATAATATAAGAGTTAGATATTTATAATTAAGCATGAGTTATTCATGAACTAGGAGGAAATTAAAATGAGTTTATATACTACATGGAGATCATTAAGTGAAAACCACAATAGCCAAGAAGAAGAAATAAAGTTCTGGGAAGAGTACTTAAAGAAAGAAACAGAAATATACAATGAAATATTAAACAATAAAAAAGATGTTATAGAAGGAAAAGTTAGCGATTTAGCAGCTGCTCACAATACATCTGTTGAATACATGATGGGATTCATAGACGGAATAAGTGAAAGTTTAAAAGAAGAATTTTCAGAAGAAAAATTAGAAACTATAGAAGCTGATACAGAAATAAAATTAGAAATAGACTGGGAAAAGTTATACTACAATATGGTAGCAGTAGAAGCTCACTGGTTATATAACTTAGAAGGATGGAATGGAATATTATCAGAAGATAAGAAAAAAGAATTACAAAAAGCTTTTAAAGCTACAAAACAGTAGTTAAAGATGACAAGATAGGAAGAAATGAGCCTTGTCCATGCGGAAGCGGTAAAAAATTCAAAAAATGTTGTGGAAAATAAGGAGATAAAATGTTTTTACTAAAGTTCATTGATGAAGATGATAATCTATCTACAAAAGAATTTATATCATTAAATTCTTTAAAGGATTACGTTAAGGATAACGACATCGATAAGACGTGGCATCAAGTGGAAGAAGTAAAAAAAGTAATTCCCAATTTAAAAGAAGAATAAAAAAGGAGCTAGCGCTCCTTTTTTTATTTTAACTCTGATAAGTCTTTAGCTATTTGAGCTGCGACCTTAGCGTTATTATAAACTAGTTCTATATTAGCATCTAAGCTCTTTCCTTCTGTGATAGTTTTTACTCTATCTAATAAGAATGGTGTTACCTTCTTACCAGCTATATTTTTTTCCTCAGCTTCTTTTAAAGCTGATTCAATAGCGTTGTTTATAGTATCGTAATCCATTTCAAATTCTTTAGGTATTGGATTACCTATTACCATACCACCTTTTAGATTTAAATCCCACTTAGCTTTTAATGCTGAAGCTACTTCTAAAGAAGATTCAACTTTATAATCAACTCCAAATCCACTTTTTCTAGTGTAGAATGCAGGGAATTCTTCAGTTTCGAAACCTACAACTGGAACCCCATTAGTTTCAAGATATTCTAGAGTAAGACCTATATCTAGTATAGATTTAGCACCTGCACAAATTACTGCAACATTTGTATTTGCTAATTCTTGTAAATCAGCAGATATATCAAATGTTTCTTGAGCTCCCCTATGTACACCACCTATACCTCCTGTAGCAAATACTTTAACTCCAGCTAAGTTAGCCAATATCATTGTAGTAGCAACTGTAGTAGCTCCATTTAGTTTTTTAGATATGATAAAAGGTAAATCTCTTCTACTAGCTTTAACAATATCTTTGTTAGTTCCTAGGAATTCAATTTCTTCAGTTGTAAGACCTACTTTTAAAACTCCATTTATGATAGCTATAGTAGCAGGAATAGCTCCATTTTCTCTAATTATTCTACTAACTGTCTTAGCCATCTCTATATTTTTAGGATAAGGCATACCATGAGAAATTATAGTTGATTCTAAGGCTACAACTGGAAGACCTTCTGCTAAAGCTTTTTTTACCTCTGGATGTACATTTAAGTATTTTTCTAACATTTTAGATCATCTCCTTTAAAATTTTTTCAACACTATCAACAGACATACTTGGATTAATAGTATTTTTATGCATTAATGTAAGTATAGAAGCAGCTGTTGCGAATTCAGCTGTGTCTTTTAAATTGAAATTATGCAGGTATCCATATACTAGTGCAGATAAAAATGCATCTCCGGCACCTGTAGCACTAACTGTATCAACCTTAACGCCTGGAATTAATAAATGATTTTCCTCATTAGCGCAGAATACACCATCTTTACCTAATGTTATAAAAACATTTTTAACACCTTTTCCTAGGAAGTATTTTGCACATTCATATAAATCTTCTTCGTTGTTTATCTCTATCCCTGATAGTATCTCAGCTTCTAGTTTATTAGGTTTTATAGTATTAAATCTTCCTATAATATCTTTTATTTTCATACTTTTTTGAGTAGAAACTGTGTCTATAAAGATAGGTATATCTGTGTAAGTTTTACTTATATAATCAACAACATCGAAAGATAAGTTCGTATCCAATACAATAGCTAATGAATCCTTTATAGCTGAATGCTTTGAAATAATATAGTCAACATCGATTTTATTAATTATATCCATATGAGATATAGCTAGTTGCATATCTTGATCATTGTTTAAAATTGATAAATACATAGATGTTGGAAATGAATCTGATATATAACAATCGGATGCATCTATATTTAGTTTCTTACATTCTGTTAATATACGACTTCCATAAATATCATTGCCAATAGCAGATATAAGTTTTGTATTTACTCCAAGTTTAGAAATGTTTTCGCAAATATTTCGACCAACACCTCCTAAAGAAATATCAATCTTTCCAGGATTTGAATCAAACATTGTAAGGGTATTACTTGGAGAACCCTGGATATCGACGTTAGCTCCGCCTATAACTGTCACAAACTTGCTTGCACTTATGATATAACCTTTTCCTTTAATATAACCTTTTTTCATCAAATTTGTTATGTGTACAGCAACAGAAGATCTCGTTATATTGAGCATGTCAGCTAATGTTTGCTGTGAAACCATAGGATCATTCTTTAAAATATTTAAAATTTCTTTTTCTCTATCAGTCATTAGTATCACCATATCTAAATATTTGCTTATACAAATAAGCATTTGTTAAGAATATAATATCATTTAAATAAATTAATTTCAATGATAAATATCAGATATTGTAAATTATTTAAATTCAACTTAGTAATATAAAACAAATTAAAGGTACATAGTAACAATATTTGTCGACGGTCATATTATAAAGTAAGAACACAAATTTTATAGGAGGACAACTATATTATGAAGATAGGAGACATCGTTGTAAGAAAGTCTTATGAGAGAGATATTATATTCAGAATAATAGGATTTGAAATAGATGAAAATAATCAAAAGATAGCTATTTTAAAAGGGGTTGCCTTTAGAATAATTGCAGATTCAGGAATAGATGACTTAGAAAAAGTAAATTTTTATGATATGAAAGATACATTAATAGACAAAGATGTTGAAAATATTTTGCATAAAAGTATAAAAAAAACTAGAGAGAGAAATAGAAGACTAAATAGAGCTATGCAAAAGTCCTCGAATAATAATAAGCAAGCTCAAGGTCAAAGTCAAAATCAAGTTCAAAATTCATATGGAATGCCAGGGAAAGTACTTCATATAGATGGAGATCCTGAATATTTAAAAATTTGTTTAGATGTTTATACTAAATTGGGAATTCCGGCAGTGGGTAAAGCGATACCTGAAAGTCTTCAATATAAAGAAGTTAGAAGTTTGTTAGAACAACATAATCCATCCATATTAGTTATAACAGGACACGATGCTATAGTTAATAGTAAAGGAAACATTAAAGACATTAAAAATTATAGAAATACAGCTAATTTTATAAAAACAGTAAAAGAAGCTAGAAAATATGATCCATCACTAGATAGTTTAGTTATATTTGCTGGAGCATGCCAATCTAATTATGAAGAAATAATAAAATCAGGAGCTAATTTTGCAAGTTCTCCAAGTCGTGTAATGATACATGCGCTAGATCCTTTATTGGTGGTAGAAAAAATTGCTTGCTCTAGAATAGATAAGGTTGTTCCTTTAGATGAAATATTAAACCATACAGTTACAGGAATTAAAGGTGTAGGAGGTATAGAAACCAGAGGGAAGTTTAGATTAACCATGCCGCTAGCTATATATAATAATTATTGATTTAGTGTATAAAAAATATATAAATTATAATCCAAATTCATAAAAAAAAACAGTATTGACTTTTTATCAAAAAATATATAAAATATTTAGTTTAGGTTTGACAAAAAAGTTTGATTGTGGTAATATTACAATGACAAACATATAATGTTAAAGAAGGTGATGTAATGGCCACTGTTCAAACTTTGAATAAAATAAGACAGACTTTAGAGAAGCACCTAGGAAGAAAAATTTTATTAAAAGCTAATAAAGGAAGAAAACAAATAGTTACTAAAAAAGGTGTACTGGAAAAAGTATATCCTAGTATATTTGTTGTTAAGCTAGATGATGAGGATAATGGATATTCTAGAGTATCATATAGCTATTCAGACCTATTAACTGATAACGTTAAATTGAAAGTAATTAAAGAACCAAATAAATTAAATGTAAGTTAAAAAATTATACCTATTAAAAATAGGTGTAATTTTTTTTTACTTCCTAAATATAAATATAGTGTGATAGTTATATTTAATTTAGGAGGGTAACATATGAATCTTATAAAAGATATTTTACAAGTTGACAACAGAATTGATTTTGGAAGGTTTCAAACTTTTATAGAAACAGAAGCTGTTGTATCAGATAAAAAGGACGACGTATATGAAATAATAAAAACAGAGGGGTACATAGCTTTAAAGAAACAAGAAATATTAGATGGAAAAATAATATTTAGAGGAAATTTTAATTATAATGTGATTTATCTAACTGAAGATAAAAATACTGTATCAAATGTAGAGGGAAGAATAGAAATAAATGAAGTGGTAGAAAAGGATAATATAGTAGCTGATATGGAAAATATGCTTTTCTATGATGTAGAACATATAGATTGTACAGTTATAAATGAAAGAAAGATAAGAGTAGGAGCACTTTTGAATATAAGAGGTAGCTTATTTGAAAAAAATACTATAGACATAGTAAAAGATGTTTCTCAAATAGAAAATGTACAAAAACACAGAAAAGAAGTTCAGTTTGAAGATATAATTGGAATAGAAAAATCTGAAAGTGTAGTTAGAGATACTATAAATATAAGTACTGAAGATATAGATAATATAGTTTCTATAGGGCCTAGAATGAAATTAAAAGAAACTAGGGTATCTGACAATAAAGTTATAGTTGGTGGGGTTTTAGAATTGAATCCAGTAGCTTATACTTATGAAGGTGAATTAGTAGAGTTAGATAGAGTCGGGTTAGATTTTACTCAATTTATAGAAGTTCCAGGTGCATGTGAAGGTATGAAAGAAGAAGCTATGGTAGAAATAGTTGACTTAAATTATATATTTAAAAGAAATGAAGAAACAAATACAGGAGCTTTAGAAGTAGATTGTACAGCAAGAGCTAAAGTTAAAGTATCAGAAGATGTTACAAGAGAGGTATTGCAAGACGCATATTCACCTGATAGAACTCTTAAGTTTGAAAGTAGAAATGTTGAACTTAATAAGGTTGTAAGTAGTGGAAGCGAATTTTTTAATATAAGAGATACTATAAAAAATAATAGTGATGATATACAAATAAAAGATATTGTAAGTGTAGACTCAAATATAATAGTTGAAAATTCATCATTTGAAGGTGGAAAGAGTATAGTAGAAGGTGTAGTTTTAGTTGATGTTTTATATACTCCTGTAGAAGGCCTAAGACCAGTATATAGATTAACAGAAGAAATACCATTTACTCATGATGTTGAGGTTGGAAATGTAAAAGATACTGCTAACGCATTTAATCATGTAAACATAGACAGAGTAGAATTTGATTTAAATAGAGATCAAATAGATGTAACTGTGAAAGTTAGAAGATATTGTGAAGTTTTAGATAAGAAAAAAGATAGCTTTATTATTAAGGGAGAAGATCAAGGACCTGTAGATTTATCTCAAAGACCTAGTATAACGATATATGTGGCTAAAGAAGGGGATAAATTATGGAATATAGCTAAGAAATATAACACAACAATAGATGATATTGCTGAGATAAATGAAATAAAAACAGATGATCAATTAGACGTAGGGCAATGTTTAATAATAGAGAAAAAAACTCCAATAGAAGTATAAAATTATGTACAAAATAAGATAATAGGGAATTATAGTTCCCTATTATTTTATTTTTTGTAGTATAATGTATACTATAAATATTTATGGTCGTTATAGCACAATAAGGAGGAAAGCATGAACTCTATAGATTTAAAGAGCAGAGCTAAGGTTAATTTATCAATAGATGTGCTTGGAAAAAGAGAAGATGGTTATCACCTTGTAGAGATGATAATGCAAACAATAGATCTATATGATAAGTTGAAAATAACTGAAATAGAAGAAAACTCAATATTAATAAAAAGTAATAGTTTAGATATACCTTTAAATGAAGATAATATTATGTATAAAGCTGTAAATTTATTAAAAAATCAGTTTAATATAGAAAAGGGAATAGAAATTTCTATAGAAAAAATATACCTGTAGCAGCAGGAATGGCAGGAGGAAGCTCTAATGCAGCTGCAGTTTTAGTAGGTTTAAATAAATTATGGAACTTGGGGTTAAGTGAAAATGAATTAAAGGATATTGGGTTGAAGTTAGGCGCTGATGTTCCGTTTTGTATAACAGGAGGAAGTGCATTAGCAGAAGGTATAGGGGAAGAATTAACTAATATAAAAGGTTTACCTGAAAATTTAAATATTTTGGTATGTAAACCTAATATATTTGTATCAACAAAGGAAGTTTACCAATCTTTGAATATGGACAAAGTTAAAAGAAGACCTCAAAATAAAGAACTTATAGATGCTTTACAAAAAGAAGATGTTAAATTTATTTCTGAGAATATGGTGAATGTATTAGAAGAAGTTACTTCTTTGAACTATTCAGAAATAGGACAAATAGAAGATATAATGATCAAAAATAAAGCATTAGGATCTATGATGAGTGGAAGTGGCCCTACAGTTTTTGGGTTATTTGACAATAAAGATTGTGCAATTAAAGCTAAAGAAGATTTACAGGCTAAGTACAATCAAGTTTATCTAGTTAAAAGCAGCAATAAAGGAGTTGAAATTTATGGATAGCTTAACAAAATTAAATTTAGACAATTATAAACCGTTAAGAGATGTAGTTTTTGAAAACTTAAGAGAAGCTATTTTAGAGGGGCAATTAAAACCAGGACAAAGGCTTATGGAGGTTCAACTAGCTGAACAATTAGGGGTAAGTAGAACTCCTATAAGAGAGGCTATTAGAAAACTAGAACTAGAAGGGCTTGTAGTTATGTTACCAAGGAAAGGTGCATATGTAGCTAATATGTCATTAAAGGATATAATAGATGTATTAGAGATAAGATCGAGCTTAGAAGGTTTAGCTGCATATTTAGCGGCAGAGAGAATACATGAAGAAGATGCTAAAAAATTACAAGATATAGCAGAAGATTTTAAACGTAGCATCGAAAGAAAAGATGAAATTGATATACTGTTAAAAAAAGATGTTGAGTTTCATGAATGTATATTCAACGCGACTAAAAACAAAAAGTTAAGTCAAATAATAAATTCACTTTGGGAACAAGTTCATAGGTTCAGAGCAACATATATATCTGATTTTGACACATCAGACAATTTAGTAGAAGAGCATGATAGAATTTTAAAAGCTATAATATCTGGTAATAATGAAGATGCTAAAAAATATGCTATAGAGCATATCGAAAAAGCTGAACAATTTATAATAGAGAGAGCCATGAATAATAAAAATATATAAAGAGATAGACTGTTTAAATTAACAGTCTATTTTTTTTAAAACTCTAAGAATAAAAAAAAAATATCGGGAGATAATCAAGATATTAAAATATATTAGGGGGATATATATTATGAAGAGGATAAAGTTAAGAATATTAGGATTGAGTGTTTTATTAATAGCTATGATTATAATGAGTACTATATATATTTTTGGGGAAGTAACTAAAGTTGAAAGAGTTTCAAGTAATTATAAAGATAAATTAATAAGATTTCATGTTTTAGCAAATAGTGATAGTGACGAAGACCAAGCTTTAAAATTGAAAGTAAGAGATGAAGTTATCAAGTATTTACAACCAATGTTAAAGAAATCTAATAGTATAGAAGAAAGTGAAAAGATAATTTTATCTCAGAAAAAAACTTAGAAAAAATATCTAAAAATATTATTGAGGAAAATGGGTATACTTATGAAGTGAAGGTTAATTTGGAATATACTAATTTTCCTGCAAAACAATATTCAAATATAGTTTTACCAGCAGGAGAGTATAAAGCTTTAAGAATAATTATAGGTGAAGGACAAGGTAGAAATTGGTGGTGCGTTATGTTTCCTCCCCTATGCTTTGTTGATGAAAATAATGGTGTTATAGACAAGGAGACAGATGAAAAGTTAAAAAAGGTATTAACAGATGAAGAATATAAGTTGATATCAGGAGAAAATATTGAAAAAGCATCTAATAAAAAATCAAATTTAAAATATTAGAAATAATAGAGGATTTAAAGTCTAACAAGAAATAATATATTTTAAAGGAGTGGATTTTACGACATGAAGTATCACACCAAATTCTTTTTAGCGATGTTTACTCTGCTAATTTTAACACTTAATAGTAATAGTGTATTTGCTGATAGCGATACACAAAATAGCTATAGAATTGAAAGTAATAAGTTTGTTAGCAATAATAAAGAAAATAAATCAGAAGCAAAAGAAGTTATAAGCATTACAAATGATGAATTGTATCTATTATCTAAATTGGTATCTAGTGAAGCTCGAGGAGAAGAATATGAAGGACAAGTTGCTGTAGCTGCAGTTGTAATAAATAGAGTTTTAGATTCTAGGTTTCCAGGAAATATAAAAGATGTTATTTATCAAAGAAATGCATTTTCAGTAGTAGATAATGGTGAGATTTATAAGGAACCAACAGATAGTGCATATAAGGCAGCTAGGGAAGCTTTGTATGGAAATGATCCTACGAGTGGAGCAATATATTTTTGGAATCCTAAAATTTCAACATGTAACTGGATTAAAAAACTAGATCCATATAAAAGAATAGGAAATCATGTATTTGCAAAATAGATAAATATTAAAAATAAAGGAGTAACTACTCCTTTATTTTTTTGTTAAATGAACTATAATAATCACTTAGATAATAAAAATGCATATAATTATAAAAATACAAATTAAATTAGAAGGGTGAAATAAGATGAGAAAATTAAGTGTAGCATTAATTTTCGGTGGAAAATCCGGTGAACATGATGTTTCAAGAATTTCAGCTTCATCTATATTTAAGAATATAAATAAAGAAAAATATGATATACACACAATAGGAATAACTAAAGACGGGAAATGGATGTATTACAGTGGTTCTGCAGAAAATATTGAAAATGGAAAATGGGAAGGATTAGCGGATAAAACTGTTAAAATTAATTTGATACCTAATGGAAATTCTAAAGTAGGTATAGAATTTAATGATGGAGGCTTTAAACAGATCGATGTTTTATTTCCTGTACTTCATGGACCTTATGGAGAAGATGGAAAGATACAAGGGCTATTTGACATAAGTAATATCCCGTATGTTGGATGTGGGGTTTTAGCGTCTAGTGTAGGGATGGATAAACTTATATGTAAGAAAGTATTTACTCAAATTGGATTACCTCAAGTAAATTATACTTATACAACGAAATGGGAATTTGATATAAGTAAGAATGATGAGCTTGATAGAATAGAGCAAACTTTAAATTATCCTATATTTGTTAAGCCAGCTAATATGGGTTCTAGTGTAGGGATATCAAAGGTATCTAATAGAAATGAGCTTTTAATTGGAATAAATGAAGCTTTAAAGTATGATAGAAGAATAGTATTAGAACAAGGTATAGATGCAAGAGAAATTGAAGTTGCTGTTTTAGGAAATGATGAAGTTAAATCATCAATAGCTGGAGAAATAATACCTGCAAAAGATTTTTATGATTATGAAGATAAATATATAAATGGAGTATCCAAGCTAGAAATACCTGCTAACATTAATGCAGAAACTATGAAAAAATAAGACAAATGGCTATAGATGCTTTTAAAGCTATAGATGGTAAAGGTCTTTCTAGAGTAGATTTTTTTATTGATAAAAAAGATGGAGAAATTTATATAAATGAAATAAATACTTTACCGGGATTTACGAATATAAGTATGTATCCAAAACTTTGGGATGCAACGGGAATACAATACACTGACCTTATAGACAATTTAATAAAATTAGCTATAGAGGATAGACAATAGAAGAAGGTGCATGTTAAATGAATAATAATTCAATTGGAGTTTTTGATTCGGGATTAGGAGGGCTTACAGTTTTAAAAGAAATAACTAGTATACTTCCTAGTGAAAATATAGTATATTTTGGAGATACAGCTAGAGTTCCTTATGGATCAAGATCTAAAGAAACAGTTATTAAATACACTTTTCAAGCTATTAATTTTTTAATATCTAAAGGTGTTAAGGCGATAGTAATAGCTTGTAATACAGCAACTGCTAGAAGCTTAGAACTAGCACAAGCAAAGTATGATATACCTATAATAGGTGTTATAGAAGCTGGAGCTAGAACTGCTGCTTATACTACTAAAAATAAAGTTGTAGGAGTTATAGGGACAGAAGGGACTATAAATTCAAAAGCTTATGAGGGCGAAATTCATAAGTTGGATGATCGAATAACAATAATTGGAAAGGCTTGTCCATTATTTGTTCCTATAGTTGAAGAAGGCTGGGCAAATACGGAAGTAGCAGAGTTAACAGCTAAAAAATATTTAGAAGAGTTACAGGCTTCAAATATAGATTCATTAGTTTTAGGGTGTACTCATTATCCACTTTTAAAGAAAACTATAAATAAAGTATTAGAGGGTAAAATATCTTTAGTAAATCCTGCTAGAGAAACAGCTAAAGATTTAAAAGATGTTTTAACTAAAAACAATCTGTTAAATACTAATGCAGATAAAGGTGGATACTATAAATATTACGTATCTGATATACCTGAAAGGTTTGCATCTATAGGTAAAGAGTTTCTTAATCGAGAAATAACGGATATAGAACAAGTTGAAATTCAAAAATACTAGTGAAAATATAAACTTTAGGTAAAACTCACCTAAGGTTTATATTATTATGGAGGTTAAATATGATCGATGTAAATATATCTATGCATACAAAGCAATATGACAATTTAGGTAATGAAGATTTAATAGAAGTTACATCTAAAGGAAGTATGTATGAGAAAAATAATGATATATACATAGTTTATAAAGAAGAATTAGAAGAAGAATCTGTTCATGTAACAACTACGATTAAAGTTTCAGAAAATGAAGTTTCGATAAAAAGATTTGGGGCTGTTAAATCTGATATGAAATTTGTTCAAGGAGCAGAGACAATAACAAGATATAGAACGCCACAAGGATTGTTTGATATAAAAATAAATACTCAAAAACTAGAAATAAAAAAATAAATAAATCTATACAGTTAAATATAGAGTATAATATGTGTATAGATGGATTATTTGAAGGAATAAATAAAGTGAGTATATATGCACAAGAGCTTAATTAAAGCTGACTAATTATTAGTCAGCTTTTAAAATTAATAAAAATTTCTATTCCACCAATTCATTGGAGTTTGATTTTGGCTTATGACCCTAATTTCATAACTATTATTTTTTAAATACTCCAATACACTAGGTAAAGCTTTTACAGTTGTTTGTTTATCATGAAATAAGATAACTGAATTGACAGATTCATTTAAGGAATTTTTAGTGTTAGAAACTATAGATGATACAGTGGCATTTTTATGTGTATCTGTGCTATCTATGCTCCAATCCCAAAGGTTATAACCAGAGTTAACTAAACTATAATATTGATTTTTTGTTAGGTAAGGTTTGCTACCATAAGGAACTCTAACTAGTTTAGTATCATAACCTGTTAAATTTTTCAGTGTATGTCTTGTATTATTAATTTCATTTAAAGCAGATGAACCAGAAGAATAAAACACTGCTTTCTCATGGCTTTGACCATGCAAGCCTATTGAATGACCTTCTTTAAGCATCCTATTGACTATGTCGGGATATAAGGTTATTCTATCTTCTAATACAAAAAAAGTTGCTTTCATATTATACTTACTTAATAAATCTAATATTTCAGGAGTATTTTTATTTGGACCATCGTCAAATGTAATATAAGCAGTTTTTTTATCAACTTGTGTACTTTCGAGACAATGGGAATTAATTGAAATAAAAGATACTAATACGAATGATGTAATTAAAACTGATAAAAATTTTTTCATTTTTGATTACTCCTTACTTAAAATTAATTTTGTAAATAGTATTTTATACTCTTATTGTATGATATTATTTTAAATATATTTAAGTAATGTGAATTTTATATTGGTGGAATTAAATGTATGTAAAAAACTACCCCTAGATTAATTTATTTGGTATTATATTATTTAACAAGGTTTTAAAATAAAATAATTTTTACAAGGATTTAAGAAGTTTTTATAGAAAGTATACTTGAGTCAAAAAACTAAGTATAAGAGGTATGATTTATGATAGTAGATAGAGTACGAAGTACTATAAATAAATATAATTTATTACAAAAGGGTGATAAAATAGTATTAGGTCTATCAGGAGGACCAGACTCAGTGTGTTTATTGCATGTATTAAAGCAACTAGAGGAAGAATACGATATTTCTATATATGCAGCACACTTAAATCACCAAATAAGAGGTATAGAAGCACAAAAGGATGTTATGTATATATCTCAATTATGTGATAGTTTAGGTATTAAATTTTTTGTTAAATCAATAAATGTGCCTGAATATTGTAAAAAAAATGGATTATCAATAGAAGAAGGTGCCAGAAAATTAAGATATGAAATGTTTTATGAGATAAAACAAAAAACTAAATCAAATAAAATAGCGATAGGACATAACCTAAACGATCAAGCAGAAACTATTCTCATGAGAATGATGAGAGGTACTGGATTACAAGGATTAAAAGGTATTGAATATAAGAGAGATGAAACTATAATTAGACCTATTCTTGATATAGAAAGAAGTAGTATAGAATCATATTGTGAGGAATATAATTTAAATCCGAGAATAGATAGTACAAATTTAGAAAACATATATACTAGAAATAAAATAAGATTAGATCTAATTCCGTATATGCAAGAAAATTTTAATACTAATGTGATTGAATCTATATGTAGAATGGGTAATAACTTAAAGCTAGATAATGATTATATTGAAGAAGAGGGAAATAAAAAATTTAAAGAGGTTTCAAAATTAAATAATAATGCAAGTGTTGAAATCATATTAGATAAATATATTGATTTACACAAAGCAATAAAAAGTAGAATAATTAGAAATTCTATTAAGTATATTTTAGGAGATACTAATTTTGTAGATCAAAAGCATATCGAAGATGTATTTGATTTAGAGAATGAAGATAAAATAAATAAAAAATTAGTTTTACCTAGAGGTTTGTTTGTATATAGAAATAATGATAGTATATTATTTACTAATGAAGAAATAACATATGAAGATTTCGAATTTAATTATAATGTTCCTAAAGATGGAGTTATAAAAATAAAAGAAACTGGAGTCTTTATAGAAACTAAGACAATGAGCATTGAAAGATTTAAAAGTATGAAAGCTGATAAATCCTCTAAAGGATTTGATTTAGATAAATTTAAAGGAGGGATAGTAGTAAGAAATAGAGAATCTGGGGATAAAATAAAACTTGCGGGAGGAAGCAAGAAATTAAAAAGTTTATTCATAGATTTGAAAATACCAAGGGAAAAAAGAAGTAAAATTCCTGTATTGGTAGATAATGAAGAAGTAGTTTGTGTTGGAGATTATAAGATTAGTGAAAATTATAAAATTGATGCAAATACAAAAGAAGTCTTAAAGATTACCTTTAAGAAACTATAAATTAAAACAACTTACGAAAGGAGGGCTTCTTTTGAATAAGATTTTAAAGGGAGCAGGTTTCTATCTACTTATATTTATAATTATCGTGGGGATAGTACAGTTCTCAGGTAGTCCAACAGAGAAAGTAGAAGAAATGAAGTTTTCGAGTGTCTACAGAGAGCTTATGAAAGAAAACATATCTAGCATAAAGATTGTAGAAGACACGGTTATAGAGGGAACTATAAAGAGTACAAATAAAAAGTTTAAAACATACATACCACAAGAGATTCAATCAGAAAAGCTTGCAGATCAATTATTAAAACAAGCTAACGAAGGTAAATTACAATTAATTGGGGCGCCAAAACCAACGACTCCTTGGTTCTTTGATATAATACCATCGCTACTTATGCTTTCTTTGTATTAATACTATGGTTTGTATTTATGAATCAGTCTCAAGGTGGAGGCGGAAAGTTATGAACTTTGGAAAATCAAAAGCGAAAGTTCATAAAGATGATGATAAAACAAGAGTTACATTTAAAGATGTAGCAGGACTTAACGAAGAAAAAGAAGATTTACAAGAAGTTGTTGACTTCTTGAAAAACCCTAAAAAATATATTGATTTAGGAGCTAGAATACCTAAAGGTATATTAATGGTTGGACCTCCAGGAACAGGTAAAACATATTT
Organism: Paraclostridium sp. AKS73; assembly: GCF_025671395.1. Lineage (NCBI taxonomy): Bacteria > Bacillati > Bacillota > Clostridia > Peptostreptococcales > Peptostreptococcaceae > Paraclostridium > Paraclostridium sp. AKS73. The sequence continues at coordinate 48,263 of NZ_JAIXHU010000021.1, forward strand.
ATCAAGAGCAGTTGCAGGAGAAGCGGGAGTTCCATTCTTTAGTATAAGTGGATCAGATTTCGTTGAAATGTTTGTTGGGGTAGGAGCTTCAAGGGTTAGATCTTTATTTGAAGATGCTAAGAAAAATGCTCCAGCTATAATATTTATAGATGAGATTGATGCGGTTGGTAGAAAAAGAGGTGCAGGACTTGGTGGAGGTCATGATGAAAGAGAGCAAACTCTTAACCAATTACTAGTTGAAATGGATGGATTTGGTGTTAATCAAGGGATAATAATAATGGCTGCAACAAACAGACCTGATATATTAGACCCAGCACTTTTAAGACCTGGTAGATTTGATAGACAAGTGGTTGTAGGAGCACCGGATGTAAAAGGTAGAGAAGCTATATTTAAGGTTCATTCTAAGAATAAACCATTAGCAGAGGATGTTAAGATTGAAGTTCTTGCAAGGAGAACTCCAGGATTCACGCCTGCTGATATAGAAAACTTAATGAATGAAGCAGCTATACTTACAGCTAGAAAAAGAGAAAAGAAAATTCATATGGAAACTATAGAGGAAGCTATAACTAAAGTAATAGCAGGTGTTGCTAAAAAGTCTAGAGTTATAAGTGAACCAGAAAGAAAGTTAACAGCGTATCATGAAGCAGGTCATGCTGTATGTGCACATGTTCTTAAGCATGTAAGCCCTGTTCATCAAGTTACAATTGTTCCTAGAGGGAGAGCTGGTGGATTTACAATGCAACTTCCAGTTGAAGATAAATTCTATGCTACTAAGAATGAAATGAAAGAAAACATAATTGTTTTACTTGGTGGTAGAGTTGCAGAAGAGTTAACTTTAGATGATATATCTACAGGAGCGTCAAATGATTTAGAAAGAGTTTCAGCAACTGCTAGACAAATGGTTACTAAATATGGAATGAGTTCTAAATTAGGACCTATGACATTTGGAGATGGAGAAGAAGAAGTATTCTTAGGAAATAGTATAGGCAGCAAGAGAAACTATTCTGAAGAAGTTGCATTTGAAATAGATAAAGAAATAAAAGATATCGTTAATGCGGCTTATAAAAACACCAAACAATTATTAACTGATAATATGGATAGATTAGAATATGTAGCTCAAGCATTATTAATATACGAAACATTAGATGCAGATCAGTTTATAAAAGCGTTTAATAAAGAGTTATCATTAGATCCTAAATTAGAAAATGCTGCAACAGAAGAAACTATCAATAAAGAAGATGCTATTGAAGTTGATTTTAAAGAGGCAAAGAAAGATGAAATTCAGGATGCAGATGTTAATAATAACAATAATGTAGATAATGACAAAGATCAAATAGATGAGTAATAAAAAATGAGGCTAGGGTTTTCCCTAGCCTTTACTTTAATTATTAATTAGATAGAGGTGTTATTTTGAGAGAAAAAATTGTTAATTTATTATTAAATAGTGATTTAGAATTTATATCAGGAGAAGAAATTTCAAAACAATTAGGAATTTCTAGAACAGCTGTATGGAAGCATATTAATGTTTTAAAAGAACAAGGATATGAAATAGAGTCAGTTAATAAAAAAGGATACAGATTAAAAGAATCACCAAATGATATTTTAAGTAAAGAAAATATACTACATAATCTTAAAACTAAGTTTATAGGAAAGGAAATAATACATTTTGATTCTATAGATTCTACAAATAATTATGCTAAGTCAATAGCTAACGAAGCTACAGATGGAACTGTGATTTTAAGTGAAGAACAAGTGAGTGGAAGAGGTAGATTAGGAAAGTGCTGGCACTCTGAAAAGCATGAAGGAATATGGATGAGTATAATTCTAAAGCCAAATATACTTCCTATGGATGCGCCTTTTATAACCTTAGTTGCTGGAGCGAGTATAGTTAAAGCATTAAGAAACTTAGGGGTAGAAGCTACTATAAAATGGCCTAATGATATTATATTAAATGGAAAGAAAACTTGTGGGATACTAACAGAGCTTTCGGCAGAGATAGAGAGAGTTAATTATATTGTGGTAGGCATTGGAATAAATGTAAAAACTATTAATTTTCCTGAGGAGATAGGAAATATTGCAACATCAATACAAAGAGAAGGATATGAAATATCCAGAGTTGATATTGTTAGAAATATACTTAGTGAATTTGAATTAAAATATAATTCGTATATAAATGAAAATGATAAAAGTTCTACTCTAGATGTATGTAAAAATTACTCTGCGATTATAGGTAAAGAAATATATACCATAAAAAATAATGTTAAAGAACAAGTTACTTGTATAGATATAAATGAAAATGGAGATTTAGTAGTTAAAGATAAAAATGGAAAATTAAAAGAAATTATATCGGGAGAAGTTTCTATAAGAGGAGAGCATGGATATGTTTAATAATATTTTAGACGTAAAAGGTATAAAAGTTGGACAGGTAGAGGATAAAGAAGGATTAACAGGGTGCACTGTTATTATATGTGAAGATGGAGGGGTTTGTGGAGTTGATGTTAGAGGCTCAGCTCCAGGAACTAGAGAAACTGATTTATTAGATCCTATAAATATGGTTCAGAAAGTCCATGCTATTGTGTTATCAGGAGGTTCTGCGTTTGGATTGGAATCTACATGTGGGGTTAGTAGATATCTAGAAGAAAAAGGAATAGGGTTTGATGTTGGAGTAGGGAAAGTTCCTATAGTTACTGGTGCGGTTTTATTTGATTTAGGAGTAGGAGATCCTAAATGTAGACCAAATATAGAAATGGGATACAAAGCTTGCCAAATAGCTAATGATATTGAACTTAAGCAAGGGAATTATGGTGCTGGATGTGGAGCTACAGTTGGAAAAATAAGAGGAAATGAGTTTTGTACAAAGGGAGGTATAGGGAGTTATTCAATTAAATTAGACAATGGATTGGTGGTTTCTGCGATTATAGCTGTGAATGCATTTGGTGATGTATATGAAAATGGACAAGTTATAGCTGGTGTTTTAAATGATGATAAAACTGATTTTTTAAATACGTATGATTTAATGAAAAAAGGTGTTAATAAGGGTGGCTTTAATATAGACAATACTACTATAGGTGCAGTTGTAACCAATGCTAAATTATCAAAAGCTGAATGTAAAAAAATATCACAGATGGCTCATAATGGTTTTGCTAAATCTATATTCCCCATACATACTCCTCATGATGGAGATACGATATTTACATTAGCAACGGGCGAAGTTGAAACTGATATAACATTATTAGGTTCAATAGCAAGTGAAGTTGTGGAAAAAAGTGTAATAAACGCAATAAAAAATGCATCGAAAACTAATAACATACTATCGTACAATGAAATTAATTTGAAATAAGAATTATTGACAATGTTATTTCATATTGATAAAATTGTTTTGTTGCAGCTGGCATCCATAAAAAATAGGAGCCTGACTGATTTATTGTATAGATAATTGATTAGTGAAAAATAAAAAGTCCGGCATCTATAAGAGCTGGAACGGAGGTAAATTTTATGATGAAAACACAGGTTCAAACAAGAAAGAAAATAAATGTTAGACAAATGGCGATAATAGGTATGTTATCTGCTATATCAATAATGCTATCAATGACACCTTTAGGATTTATACCAATTGGACCCATTGATGCAACTATAATGCATATACCTGTAATAATAGGTTCTATAATAGAAGGGCCTGTGGTAGGAGGAATAATAGGATTTATTTTTGGATTTACAAGCTTTATAAGAGCTATTACAATGCCAAAACCAACTTCATTCATATTTATGAATCCTTTTATATCTATACTACCTAGAGTTATAATGGGAATTGTGTCATTCTATGTATATAAAGGTGTATTTAAAATAATGAAAAAAACATCAGTTGCAGGTGCTTTTTCAGGGTTGATAGGTTCTCTTATAAATACATTTGGTGTTTTAGGAATGGTATATTTCTTATATGCACAAAGATACGTAGAAGCTATAGGAGGAGATACATCCACGGCTGGAGCTGTAATATTAGGTATTGCTACTACTAATGGAATCCCCGAAGCTATAGTTGGAGCTTTAGTAGTATCAGGAGTTGTAGCTATACTAAAGAAAAGCAAAAAATAGAAAGAAGGTTAGAGTAGATGCTTTTAGTATTTGACGTTGGTAATACGAACATGGTCTTAGGTATATATGAGGGAAAAGAGTTAAAAAATTATTGGAGAATTAGTACGGATAAAGCAAAGACATCTGATGAATATGGGATGTTGATAAATAATTTATTTCAATATGACAATGTAGACAAAAATTCAATAAAAGATATAATAATATCATCAGTTGTACCTAATGTTATGCATTCACTTGAAAATTTCTGTGTGAAATATTTCAATAAACAACCTTTAATAGTTGGACCTGGTATAAAAACAGGATTAAATATTAAATATGATAACCCTAAACAAGTAGGAGCAGATAGGATAGTAAATGCTGTAGCTGCTATAGAAAAATATAAATCACCGATGATAATAATAGATTTTGGAACAGCTACAACATTTTGTGCAATATCAGAAAAGGGAGAGTACTTGGGTGGGACTATAGCGCCAGGTATAAAGATATCAAGTGAAGCTTTATTCCAAAGAGCATCAAAACTTCCTAGAGTTGAACTGTTAAAACCTGGAATGACGATTTGCAAGAATACAGTTTCGGCTATGCAATCGGGGATAATATATGGATATGTAGGATTAGTAGACAAGATTATAGCTATGATGAAAAAGGAATTAGGAAATGAAGATATAAAAGTAATAGCTACTGGAGGACTTTCATCATTGATAGCATCAGAAACTGATAGTATAGATTGTGTAGATAAAAATTTAACCCTAGAGGGATTAAAAATTATTTACAATAAAAATAAAGAATAGTAGCAGGGAATTGGATTTTACATCCAGTTCCTTTTTTATGATAAGTTTATTAAATAAATTGGGTATATTTATAATAAATATATTAATAAAGGAGACCGTATATGAAAATAGGAAATGTTACGTTAGACAATAAAGTGTTTTTATCTCCTATGGCAGGAGTAACAGATTTACCTTTTAGGCTTATATGTAAAGAACAAGACTGTGGAATGTTGTACACAGAAATGATAAATGCAAAAGCACTTTGCTATGATGATCAAAATACGAAAAAAATGCTTAAAATAGAAGAGGAAGAACATCCGGTAGCAGTGCAAATTTTTGGTTCGGATCCAGCATTTATGGGAGGAGCAGCGGAAATACTAAATGAATATCCTAATGAAATATTGGATATAAATATGGGATGTCCGGCCCCTAAGGTTGTAAAAAATGGTGATGGATCAGCTCTTATGAGAAATCCGAAGTTAGCTGAAGAAGTTTTAAAATCTGTTGTAAAGAACTCTAAAAAACCTGTTACTTTAAAGATTAGAAAAGGTTGGGATGACAATAATATAAATGCAGTTGAAATAGCTAAAATAGCAGAAGCTTCTGGGATAAGTGCATTAGCTATACATGGTAGAACTAGGGAACAATATTACTCTGGCAAGGCTGACTGGGATATAATAGCTAAAATAAAAGAAAATATAAACATACCAGTAATAGGTAACGGAGATGTTTTTGAAGTTGAAGATGCTATAAACATGATAAATAAAACTAAATGTGATGCTATAATGATAGGTAGGGGAGCTCAAGGGAACCCTTGGATATTTAAAAGAATCAACCATTATATGAAAACAGGAGAAATTTTACCTGAGCCTACAGGTGAAGAAAAAATAAACGCAGCTTTAAAACATCTTAAATTAGCAATAGATGAACATGGAGAATATGTAGCTGTAAGAGAAATGAGAAAACATATTGCATGGTACTTAAAAGGACTTAGAGGTTCGGCTAAATTAAGAGATGAAATTAACAAGATAGAAAGCTATGAAGAAGTAGTAAACAAGCTACGTGACTACTTATCGCACTCCTTGACATAAGGGTGATAGTAATTTATAATATAGCGCATAAATAGTATAAGATATAAAATTAATTTTGTTTAATGTTAAATAAAAATCAAAGAGAAGGAGCTGTAGGGGTTATGGAAGATAATAAGGAAATATTATTAACTCAAGAAGGATATCAAAAATTAGAAGATGAGGTTGAGCATCTGAAATCAGTTAGAAGAAGAGAAGTTGCTGAGAGAATAAAGGTAGCTATATCTTTTGGAGATATATCAGAGAATGCTGAGTATGATGAAGCTAAAAATGAGCAAGCACAAGTTGAAGAAAGAATAATGAAGCTTGAAAATATGCTTAGAAAAGCAGTTATAATAGATGAATCTAAAATAGATTCAAATATAGTTACTATAGGATCTATAGTAAAAGTTAATGATATGGAGTTCGAAGAAGAAGTAGAATACACAATAGTTGGTTCTGCAGAAGCTGATCCATATGAAGGTAAGATATCTAACGAATCACCTGTAGGAAAAGCTCTTTTAGGTAGAGCTAAAGGAGAAGTAGTAGATGTTCAAGTTCCTGATGGTATTGCTAAATTCGAGATATTAGAAATAAGAAGATAATCTGGAGGTATACAAATGAATAATGATCAACAAAACGTTAATGATCAAGCTAAAGAAGAACTTACAGAAGTACTTAAAGTAAGAAGAGAGAAATTAGCTAAATTACAAGAGATGGGAAGAAATCCATTCCATATAAGTAGATATGATAGAACTAACTGTTCTACAGATATAAAGAATGACTTTGAAGCTTTTGAAGGTAAGGTTGTTAAACTAGCTGGACGTATAATGAGTAAGAGAATACAAGGTAAAGCTGGATTTATAGACATACAAGATCAAGAAGGAAGAATACAGTGCTATGTAAGATTAGATAGAATAGGTGAAGAAGAATATGCTGTGTTCTCTACATATGATATAGGTGACATAATAGGTATCGAAGGTGAAGTATTTAAAACTAAGAGAGAAGAGATATCTATAAAAGCTAATGATGTAAAATTATTAACTAAGTCTCTTCAAGTTCTTCCAGAGAAATACCATGGATTAAAAGATCAAGATTTAAGATATAGACAAAGATATGTTGATTTAATAGTTAACCCAGAAGTTAAAGATGCTTTCGTTACAAGAACTAAAGCTATGAAAGCTTTAAGATCTTATTTAGATGAAAGAGGATTCTTAGAAGTGGAGACTCCTATATTAAATACTATAGCTGGTGGAGCGAATGCTAGACCATTTATAACTCATCATAACACATTAGATATACCGATGTATTTAAGAATAGCTAATGAGTTGTACTTAAAGAGACTTATAGTAGGTGGATTTGATAAGGTATATGAAATGGGAAGAATGTTTAGAAATGAAGGTATGTCAATTAAACATAATCCTGAGTACACTGCTATAGAATTATACCAAGCATATGCAGATTATACAGATATGATGGAAATTACTGAAAATGTAATAGCTCATATGGCTGAAGCTGCAACTGGAAGTATGAAAATAGATTATCAAGGAACAGAAATAGACTTTACGCCTCCATGGAGAAGAATGACTATGGAAGAATGTGTAAAAGAGTATGCTGGTGTAGATTTCTCTACTATAGATACTGATGAAGAAGCATTAAAAGTAGCTAAAGAAAAAGGTATAGAAATAACTCCTGGTATGAGAAGAGGAGAGGTTATCAACGCTTTATTTGAAGAATTTGGTGAAGATAAGCTAGTTCAACCTACATTTATAACTCATCATCCAGTAGAAGTTTCTCCGCTTGCTAAGAGAAATGTAGAGGATCCTAGAAGAACAGATAGATTTGAAGCTTTCGCTAATAAGTGGGAATTAGCAAATGCATTCTCTGAACTTAATGATCCTATCGATCAAAAAGAGAGATTTATGGATCAATTAAGAAAGAAAGAGTTAGGTGATGATGAAGCTTGTGATATGGATGAAGACTTTGTAAATGCGCTAGAAGTAGGTCTACCTCCAACAGGCGGTCTAGGAATAGGGATAGATAGAGTTATGATGTTATTAACAAACTCTCCATCTATAAGAGATGTTATATTATTCCCTACAATGAAACCTATAAAAGAAAACTCTACAGATGAAATAGAAGAGTAAACAATAGATTAGAACCTTTCTAAAAATATTTTAGAAAGGTTTTTTTATGCTTAAGAAAATTACACTAAATAAAAAATTATGGATAATCTATGAAATATAGATATATTAATTAGGTTGATGTTGGCATAAAAAAAGTTTTGAGCAACGGACGAAGTCGTTGGCGACATAAAGTGGTTCGCAGACGTAGTCGCTCAAGTAAAGCGAATTTTTTTATATTTAATTCAACAGTAAAGAATTAATAGCGATATATAATTTTGAGAACAAATATTAAATGCTGAAAAAAACTGAAAGATAAGATTAGAAAATGATAGGTAATGGTGAAAAGTATATAAAGGAAAATGGAATAAAAATTTAGAAGTTAAGTATTAATAAAAAATTAGGGGGATTTGATATGAAAAATTTAATTAATTGGATGTGCCTTTTATCTGTGATGGGATTAGTTCTACAAGTTATGATTCATATAAATTCAGAAATTATAAGAGAATTTAATAGTGCTAAATCTAAAAAAACTAATATGAAAGCCAAACGCAAAAGTATTGCAAATACTAGAGTTAAAAGAACGGGGGAATATTATCAAGAAAAAATTGCAAAATAATTAAAAAAATATTACAAAAAGTGTTGACGTTGTTTAATAAAGGTGATATAGTATTACTTGTCCTTAAGAAACGGACGAAACACAAAAGAAAAAATGAACTTTGAAAATTAAACAGTAGGTTAATTATATAAATTCTTTTTTAAAGAATTAAACACAAACAACCAAGCCAGATATTCAGATAATGATTAGCTGAG